>JAICUO010000083.1 GCA_025935815.1 Streptosporangiaceae bacterium | reverse complement strand
GCCGGCGGCCCCCGCCGCTGTTGTTTTCGCTCATGCCGTCGATCATGCCCACACCACGGCACCCTGTCATCAGGATTGCCCCTGTTTAAACCCTGACCCCTCACAGCTCACTCTCAGGGCCGCCGCACCCGATACTGGAGTGCCATAACCCCACAGGAGTCGGTACGCTTCCAGTGAGCGTCGCACCGCAAGCCGGGCGGCGCTCTGGGGTGCTAGCTCAACCGGCAGAGCAGCGGACTTTTAATCCGGTGGTTCAGGGTTCGATCCCCTGGCGCCCCACCTCGCTCATACCTGCGAAAAGTGCCTCTGACCAAGCTATTAGAGCTGCCCAGGGGCGCATTGACCAGCGTTTGCCTATGCAGTTGGATGCGGCCTGGAGCGGCTTCCTGCGGGTGGACGTGGCGAATACGTGTGTGCGATTCCGGTAGATGCTTGACACCTCGGTTCTGGTTCCTTGGCGACAGGTTGCGGACGTGGTTCCGGTAGCTGGCTGACAGTGGTTCCGGTAGGTGGGCGACACCTCCAACGGGCTTCCGGTTTTCCGCATCCTGGGCTTTGCTGCGATCAGCAGGTGATCGCGGTGAGAGGGGCCTGGTGTGCTGGTGGAGCTGGGCGTGGTGGAGCAGCTGTACCGGGCGGTGCTGGAGGTCCTGCAGGACGGCGCGCCGGTGACGGAGGTGGCCCGGCGTTACGGGGTGGCGCGGCAGACGGTCCATGAGTGGCTGGCCGGCTATGCGGTCGGCGGGCTGGGCGGGCTGGGGGACAGGTCGTCGCGGCCGGCCTCCTGCCCGCACCAGATGCCGCCGCAGGTGGAGGCGCGGATCGCGGGGCTGCGGCGGGAGCACCCGGGGTGGCAGCTGTGGCAGATGGACGTGATGGGCCGCGACCACCTGTCCGGCGGGCAGGAGGTCAAGGTCGTGACCGGCATCGATGACCACTCCCGGTTCATCGTGTGCGCCAAGGTCGCCTAAGCAGTCGGATCCGCTATGGGCCGCCGCTTCGCGGCTGAGGGCCTGGCGGTGCTGACGGCCGAGCTTGCAGAGCCGCCCAGCTGAGCGCACGGGAGATCATCTACGCACGAGACCCGGTGGCGTCGGTGCACGCGGTACTGGCCCAGTCCGAGGTCGGGCGGCTGCTGGTGTTCGATAACTTTGACGGACCGGGTGCCATAAACACGCCCTAAATCGCCCGTCCGGTCCCGTTTTCCGGCCCGTAATCCCAGGAAGAAGATGCCGACGAGGGTGGCCGCCCCGCCGCTGAGCAGCGCGCCGAATCCATGCAGGCAACGGTCGGCCCAGCGCAGATGCCGCCGATGCGTCTCTTGCCTGTCCAGCGTCGACATGCACCAGGCGCGGACCTCATCTGAGAGGCTGCCGAGCTTAGCAAGATCCTTCGAGAGCACGCTATCCCATGGGACCGGGTCGGGCCTGCCGGGGCTGCCCACGCCTTCAGCCATCGTCTGCTCCAAGATGGGCAAGAACCTGCCGCAGGTCGGTCGCCAGGTCACGCTCCATCGCTAGCCGGGCCGGCGACGGCTTTCGGCGCGGGAAGGGAAAGGCCAGCGCGTCCAGGTACCCTCGGCCAAGAGAACGCCAGTTGCTTGCAGGTGACCGCTCAAAGTCCGCATTGCCGGAGGCCTCGCGTTGGTGGCTGCCCTGGCGTGACAGGTTCCGGGCAGCCAGGTATCCGATTCGACATTGGACCCGCGGGGTGTATAGCCTTTGCCTGACGGCGCTGGAGGGCGCCGCCGGGTTCGCGGGCAGGACCTGAGTCCACCTCTGTTCGGGGTTAGTGCTTTTCCGGCAAGACCGTCTTCTTACCGAGCCCAAACGCGAGCCTGGGCTGTGAGGAGACGTCATGTCCGAGCTTCCTGGCCGCCCCAACCTCGACCAGCTTCGCCGCCAGGCCCGCGAGCTGCTTCGCGCCGCCGCTGACGGCGAGCCACCTGCCCTGACCCGGATCCATGCGGTCTCGCAACGGATATCGCTGTCGGCTGCCCAGCTGGCGGTCGCGCGTGAGTACGGCTTCGCGAGCTGGCCCGCACTGCATGCCGAGGTGGAGCGCCGCCTGGCTGAGCTGTCTTCTCCCGGAGAGGGAACCAGGCGGGCTGGAGCTCGCTGGTCGTTCGGCGGTGCCTCCCCGGTCGAGACGGCAGTGGGAACGCTGTACCCGGGCGTGCTGGTCGCGGGCCTGGGCAAGGCTTTCCTGGAAGCGTCGCTGATGCCCACCAGCGAGTTCCAGGACCGGCTCGCCGAGATGACTCACCCGGTCCCCGCTAGCGTCCGGGCAGCCTGGGGACGGGCCCATCGCGACCTAGCCAGGGCGATCATCACTGAGGTAGCGCTCACCGACGACCAAGGATCGACATATGCCCTGCACATCGAGGAACTCCAGCACCATCCGGCCCTGAGCCAGGCGCGCGGCGGACCGGTAACGCTGACCCTGGGAGTGGACCCGCTTCCCGCGCGTGACCGCGGCTGGCTGGAACTGCGCGGCCAGCACGGATCAGCGGTCCGGCTGGGGCCGTCCCCACGCCCGGATGCGCGCGTCAGCGGCCTGGCTCCGGTGCCGGAAGGCCGCACCGCGCGGGAACTGTCGGAGCGGGCGCTGAGCCTTATCGGC
The DNA here is from genome assembly GCA_025935815.1 of Streptosporangiaceae bacterium. Taxonomy (GTDB): domain Bacteria; phylum Actinomycetota; class Actinomycetes; order Streptosporangiales; family Streptosporangiaceae; genus Trebonia. The sequence goes on along the minus strand of JAICUO010000083.1, from coordinate 14,636 downwards.
CTCATGCGAGACGGAATCAGCCAGCCGATGATGGAGGAGTACTGCTCTTATGCGCTTGCCAAGGCCGCGGAGATCCAGCAGTCCGCAGAGCCCGGCACCGCCGGCGACTTGCCAGGCCAGCTAGCCCGGCTGTGCGCGTTCCTGACCGGGCGCGGCCCGGCCGACGGGCTTCCCCGCGAATGGCTGGACATAATCAGCGCCGCGAACCGCGCTGACGGGGCGCAGCACTGCCTTGACATCTCCGTTGAGCTGCCCCCAGTCGATGACATCGTGGTGCGGGTCGACAGCCTGGTCTCCGAGCCAGGATCCTGGAAGGTGTACCTGCGCGCCGAACCTCGCTGGTGGAGATACAACGCCGAGCGAGACCGTAAATGGGGTGTCATATCGGTCGCCGCTGAGGACGACCTCGGCGGCCTGTACGTGAGCCAGCCTGGGCACGGCACCGTTCGGCGCGATGATCCCGAGGAGGAGCTTGTCTGGGGATTCCTGCCGGGGCTCAACCCGCTCGCTCGCGCCGTGACGCTGACATTCACCCATGCGGCTGAGCAGGTAACAGTCGAGTTCCGGCTGCCATGGGCCGGAACGGATCGCAACTAGCGCCGCCGCTGGTTTCCCCTTTCCTCGATATGTGGTGCGGTTAAGTAGTCAATGAGGGATCTCACCGAAAGGGTGGGCGAGGAACGCCTCCTCGACCTCCTCCGCCAGGGCGTCGCGCCGTGGCCGGGGTCCGGCCGGGACTCATCGTGATGTCCACCGCTGTGATGTCCACCGCTCGTGGACGCCTGTCTCATGGCTTGCTTCCGTCCGCGCTGGCGGGCAGGCGGCTGGCGGCGTACCGGTTCCAGGTTCCGCCGACGATGGCGACGTGCCGGGCGGTGGTGTGCTGGTGGAAGCCGAGCGCGTCGGCGACGACGGGCGCGGGGACCTCGACGACGAGCGGGTCGGCCGTTCTGCCCTTGACGAGAACCCGGTGACGAGCTGCAGGAACTGGCCTCCGCAGTCCGCGTTGACGTGAAGCACGTGAACGGGGGGTGGCCGTGTGCACCGGCCGCCCCCCGGGGTGCCTGAAGATCCCGGCTACTCGTCCATGTCGTAGATCAAAGCTTCCGGAGTATGACACCCCGCCACGAAGTCGCGACGGTCAGTCATGCAGGCACAGTAATGATTGCATACGCAGCCGCACTGCCGCAATTTGCATGGACATTCATTGCCGCATCTTGGCGAAAGTTGACGTGCGCGATCGCTTCCTGACGCAAGCAGGATCGCGCTTATCACACGAGGCTGCGCCCTGGCACCAAAACGCGCGAATCCGCAAGTCTCATTCCACGCGAAAGTGGAGGATACCTGACAGCCTTGTGCAGTCACGACACATGCGGCGGTTCGCTTTGCGTCTGCGACCCTAAACCCGATAAGTTTCCCCCTGAGACAACAGGATCCCGCGCAACAACTTGCGGCGGGCGGGACAGCCTGGGATGTGCACCCGGGCTACCGCTCAGTAACCAATCCACGTTACCCGGGTTTCCTCTTGCCTGAAGCGCTACTCGTCCATGTCGGGCAAACCGCGGATCAAGACTTCTAGCGAAGGTACAGGTGTGAAGACTCCCATGGAACTGTGTGTCGTGCATGACCGTCGACCGGCTAGCGGCGGCGCTCCACGCTGGATAGCCCTCATCGCGACCATGATCGTGGTGATCGCCGCACTTAAGGCTGGTCACTAACAGTGGCGACAGGCCTGGCCGTCGTGGTCACTGCGGCAGTCGGTTACACGACCCGGGTCCGGCGATTCTCCAGGGAAGCAGGTGCCCGGTGACGGCGGGGGCGTGGATGCGAGACGACGTCAACCCCAGGACCGGTCAGCATCGTCCCGCGCAAGCCAAGCTCATGGGCGGTTTCGTCCCCGCTGGCGACGGCAGCCACCAGGGGTTCGCTCAGCTTGAGGGGCAGGCGCTGGAAGCTCTCCAGCAGGAGGATGGGCCGCTGGCTCTGGGAGCGGCGCGCCTGTGCCTCACCGAGGCTCGCAGGCTCCTTGACGCCGTGCGCGATGAGCGCGAGGAAATGCGCCGCGAGCAGGCCCGGCAGGCTGACTTGCGGTTCGCCCTCGACTCGGAGCGGGCGCATTCGGCACGACTGGAGTCAGAGGTCATTCACCTGCGGGAACGGCTCGTGGGGTTGATGGACCAGGCTGCCCGCCGGACAAAGCCCCGTGAGATGGCAGCGGACACTGTCGCGGACCTCGAACTTGACCTCCGGCCTGATCCGCGCGCTGCGGAAACCGCCGCGGCTTTCATGGAGTGCCTGCGCGAGTTCAAGCTTTGGTCTGGGAACCCTGGGTTCCGGCAGATAGCGGCCAGGGCCGGCAACCGGTACACGGGTGCCGCCTTGCAGGCGGCACTGGCACGGGGGAAGCTCCCGAAGAAGCTGGAGATCGTCGACACGATCGTGGCCGGCTGCGGAGCCAGCGACGATGACCGCCGGATGTGGGCCACCGCCTGGCGGCGACTGGCCATGCGGCCTGAGCCCGGTGAACCGAGCGAAGGCCAGCCAGGGCCATCCTGACACCGGGGCTGGCCAGGACGAGGCGGCGGGTTACCTTTTGGGTCAGGGAAGCCGGGCCTGGGCCGCCGACCCGGAAGCCGTCCGGCCTTGCTATCGGCTGCGGTTCCCAGCGGGAAGGCGATTCGACAGGAAACCTGCGACATTAGTATTGGCACCCGGTGCCTGCAATTTGCAGTACCGGGACATGAGTTAACACGCCTGGGATTACTGGGACAATGTGCATCTGCACGTGCAATTGATCATGCGAAGGCACGGGAAGCAGCACGATCATCATCAGGGCGATATGCCCGTTTCCAATATCGGCAAATCGCCCATGAGGGGATAATTTAGAGCGTGAAGGTAATCCTGCTCTACTATTGATAGACCCTGCCCAATCAGCAAGCCGTCCTGTGGTGATGTCAAAAAACGGAGCAATTCGCCTCAATCCGGGAATGGGGCAAATTTCATACAAGCACACGTCCCCGGGCGCTACAGTAAGCCCCAGACGCAAGCCGTTGCCCTGAAATGGCAACGGCTCCCTGTGGCGCAGGGAGCCGTCACTGAAAACACACATCCCGACTACTCAAGGGAGCAATCGTGACTACAAGGGTATCTGACGACCCCCCGCAGGGAAACCCCCGGTACCAGTCCGTCACGGAAACATCTGATGGCGGGCAAGGTCCCAGGGGCCTCCTGTCCGCCCGCTCGGCCGCAATCATCGGGACGAGCTTCCTAGTCGCCCTCATAGCAGGCGTACTCACGTACCTTGCGCTGGGAAGGTCCGCCGCCGGCGTGGCCGGTGCCCTCCTCGCGGCGGGCACCGCCTTCGCCGGCACCATCCGGCTCCTGCTCACCATCATCGCCTGAAAGCGTCGCCCAGGGCCTGCGACTTCGCACACGGAGCGCAGGCCCAGGCCCGGCGACCTCCCGCCAGGCTGCGGCGATCCCCGATCCCGCCTCACCTTCCAGCGATGACGGAGCACCGACATGCCTCCACGCACTTCCCGCGAAACCCCCGGCCACGGCACCCCGGCACCCCCGGCGGGAGCGTGCGGGGATGACGCTGACGACCTCCTTGCCGCCTTGCTCATCCGTATGTGGACCCTTGCGTCGGGCCGCTCACTCCCGCGTGACGTCCCGCCCGACCAGCTCACCAAAGACGAGCTCATCAGCTTCTGGGCCGATGACATGAGCCTCCCCGCCGGGCGCCACGCCCAGCCCCACGAGCCAGCGCCCGCCCGGGCAGGTCACTCAGGGCGCGCGCCCCGGCGCAAGGATCGCCGCCCATCCGCCAAAGGGGCGTGCGACCGCCAAGAGCACCAGGCCGACCCCGCTGCGGCAGCCTGAAAAACGGATCTGCCAGGTTCGCCGGGCACCCCATGCGAAGCCGGGACAGGAACCAAGCGCCTTTCGGCCACCTCAAGTACCGGTTCTCAGTGAGAACGGGCTGGGGAGCCTTGCGCTCGCGGCCAGTGACGCAAGGCTCCTTGTGCCTTGCCAGCAAGACACGACGCTGGTCGAATATGCTCATGCGATCGATCGTACCAGTAGGCATCGGCGCCAGTGCGCATTCACACAAACGGATCGGGTCTAGCGCTGCACGGCGCCCCGGGCCTGGCCAAGTCCCCAGCGGACTCGGACGACTTCCGCTGCGGTCTCCGGGTCAAGTTTCGGCAGAGACGGGACATCAGCACCGGGGGAGCCGGGAGCGCTCCTCGATCCAGTCGTTGATCAGAAACGCGATTCGGCCGACGCTGCACGCGCTGTCTCGCTGCAGCGCGCGCTCACTGTGCTCGCCGGCGAGGGGCTCGGCGCGTTCCAGGCCGCCGAGCGGTGGAGGTGGGTGGACGGCAACCCGGCCGACTCGGTATCCCTCGGCCCGCCCCTAAAGCGGGCGGGGTGCGAGGAAGAGCGACGCGCGATCCTCCGCTAAGCCTAGGTCAGAGCCGGTCAAGGATTTCCTGGCGGATGAGGGCGGTGATGTTGGCACGGGGGGAGCCCTCCTCCACGTGGGCGGTGATGGTGACGACGGCCTCCTGGGGCGGGCAGACGAAGCAGAGCTGGCCGTAGCGGCCCGCCATGCGGTATGAGTCGCCGTCGGCCTCGCACCAGACGCCAAGGCCGTAGCGGTCAGCCATGGGGAAGCCCTCGGGGCCGTCCGGGTTCGCGGTGGGGACGCTCTCCCGGGCCAGGCGCGCGCAGTACTTCGCGGGGACGAGCTGACGGCCGTCGTGGCGCCCCTCGTCGAGCAGCAGCCTGCCGAAGCGGGCCAGTTCCGACGTGGTCAGGAACAGGTCGCTCTCGGCGACCGGGTGGCCGAGCGGGCATGTGTGCCACTGGGGGTTGTGGATGGCGAGCGGGCCGAAGACCCGGGGCAGCAGGTAGTCGCGCACGCTGGCGCCGGTCGCGGCGCGCAGCGCCCGGGCCGCGACGTACGGGCCGGTGCCGGTGTAGCTGAACCAGGTACCGGGCTGGTGCGCGAGCGGGGTGGCGAAGAAGTCCGCCGCCAGGTCGGGAACCGTGACCGGCTCGTCGGCGAACCAGGAGTGCGGGCTGCCGGACGTCATGGTCAGCAGGTGGCGCAGCGTGACCTGGTCCAGGCCCGCGGCGGCCAGCGGGCGCAGCTCCGGGTAGTAGTCGAGGGCCGGGTCGTCGAGGGCCAGGCGGCCCTCGGCCTCGGCGATGCCGAGCGCGACGGACGTGAACGTCTTCGACACCGACCAGAGGTTGACCCGGTCGTCCGAGCGGAGCCGCCGCTCGACAGGTTCCGCCCCGCGTCGGTAGACGTGCACCCCGTAGAGCTCCATGCCTTCCCGCTGGGCGGCCTCAACCAGGCCATCGATAAGCGCGCGCATGCGTTCGACCCTACGACAGCGGCGGCTATCCTGACGAACCGCGCGCTCTTTGCCCCTAAGGGAAGCAAGCGGGCAGAACCGCCCGGACTGTCAACATTGGTCGGGCGGCTGGGGTGGGGGCGTGCCCGAAGCGGTCGCTGCCTGCAACTGGCGCGTGAGGTCCGCGGGAATCTCCGCCTCCGCCACGCGGGAAATCATCGCCGGCTCGCTGTCATCACGTTCGTGGTCCACGGGGCAGGCCTTACCGGCAGCCTGTCCGCGCGGCAGGGCATCACGCGGGCCGCGGGCCCGGCGGGCGGTGGGTCCTCGACGGCCGGAGCCTGGGCACGTCCTGCATGAGGCGCTGGGTGTAGGGGTCGGCGGGATGCCCCAGGATCTGCTCGACTGGGCCTGATTCGGCCACCTCTCCGCGGCGCAAGACGACAGCGGTCTGGGCGATGCTGCGCACGAGCGCGAGGTTGTGCGTGATGAAGATCATGGCGAACTGGCGTTCGCGCTGGATCCGGCGCAGCAGTTCCACGATGATCGCCTGGACCGAGACGTCCAGCGATGAGGTCACCTCGTCGCAGATCAGCAGGTCGGGATTGACCGCCAGGGCGCGCGCGATCGCGACTCGCTGCCGCTCCCCGCCCGACAGCTGGTCCGGGTAGCTGGACAGGACGTCCGGGGCCAGCGACACGTCGTTGAGGACGTCGGCGGCGCGGTCGGCGCGGTCGCGGCGGGAGACGCTGGTGAGCTCCTCGAGCTGCTGGCCGATGATCTGGCCGATGGTCTTGCGGGGGTTGAGCGAGGTATAGGGGTTCTGGAAGACGTACTGGACCCGCCCTAGTGTGTCCTTGTCGCGCCGGCGGGCCACGCGGGCCAGGGGCCTGCCCCGGAAGGTAATCTCGCCGGTCCAGTTGCCGTGCAGTCCGGCTACGCAACGAGCGAGCGTGGTCTTGCCAGAGCCGGACTCCCCGACGACGGCGACGCAAGCACGCGGCGGTACCTCAAGGCTGACGCCCGCCAGGGCCAGCCGGTGGCCGTAGCTGGCGGTCACGCCTCGGACCAGCAGGGCCGGCCCGCCCGCCGCGGCAGGCGGCCCGGGTACCAGCGGCAGGCGCTCCGGCTGGGTGGCCTGGATGCCCTGGGCTCGCAGGCAGCGCACGGCCCGGCCGGCCACGGTCACCGGCTCCGGAACTTGCGTGGCGCAGTCGGCTATGGCGTGGCCGCAGCGCGCGGCGAACGGGCAGCCGGGGCCCCGGCGCCCGGGCCGGGGCTGCTGGCCGTCGATGCCGGCCAGCGCCTCGGCGCGCTCGGGCGACGGCACGGCCCCGACCAGGCCGCGGGTGTACGGGTGCACCGGCTCGCCGAGCACCCGGGCCACCGGCCCGATCTCCACGACGCGCCCCGCGTACATGACCGCGACCTCGGACACCAGGTCGCTGACCACGGCCAGGTCATGGCTCACGTAGACGGCCGCCACCCCGTGGGAGCGGCACAGGCTGCGGACGGTGTCCAGCACGTGCCGCTGGGTGGAGACGTCGAGGCCGGTGGTTGGCTCGTCCAGCACGATCAGCGACGGCCGGCCCGCGAACGCCATGGCCAGCGCGATCCGCTGCTGCTGGCCCCCGGAGAGCTGGTGCGGGTCCCGGCGCAGCATCTCCGGCGGGGGGTCCAGGCGGACCTCGCCCATGACCTCGGCCACCCGGTCGCCGGCGGCGCCGGCCGTCCTTGAGTGGACTCGGAGCACCTCCCGGACCTGGGCTCCCACGGGGAGCGCGGGGTTGAGCGCCGAGGAGGGATCCTGGGGGACGTAGCTGACCCGGGCGCCGCGCGCGGCCCGCAGGTCGCGCGGGCTCAGCGCCAGCAAGTCGGCCCCGTCCAGCAGGACCTGGCCCGCGGTGATGCACAGGCCCCGGCGGGCATGGCCGAGCAGGGCCAGGGCCACGGTGGTCTTGCCAGAGCCCGACTCGCCGACCAGGCCGAGTACCTCGCCAGCCCGGACGGCGAAGGTAACCTCGCGAACCACGTCGGGACCGGACCGGCCTAGGCGGACCTCAAGGCCCGCCACCTCCAGCCGGGCCTTCGGCCGGCCCGCTTCCGCCTCGGCCTGCGGCGCTTCGCTGTGGCTCACTCGCCCAGCCCCTGGCTGAGGTCCTCGATCAGCGCCGCCTCGTCAGGGCGGCGGTCGACCCCGATCGCCACGCGCGCGAACGCGTCGGTGAACGTATTGGTCCCGATCGTCAGCAGCGCGATCAGCAGTGCGGGGACGATGACCGCCCACGGGTCCAGCGACAAGCCGTCCCGGTTCTCGTTGATCATGGTTCCCCAGCTCGCGGCCGGCGGCGGCTGGCCGAAGCCTAGGAACGCGAGGCCGGCGATGATGACGATCGAGTAGGTCAGCCGGAGCCCGGCCTCCACCATGAGCGGGCTGACCAGGTTGGGCAGGATCTCCTTCCACATGACCTTGACGGGCCGCATGCCCTGCAGCTCGGCCGCTTTGACGAAGTCCCGCTCGGACAGATCGAGGGTGGCCGACCGCAGCACGCGGGCCACCTGAGGGCCGTGCGAGACACCGACGGCGATCGTGATCAGCCACAGTTTCGGCCCCAGCAGGCTCAGCAGCAGCAAGGCGAACACGAGCTGGGGGAACGACAGGATCACGTCGACCGCTCGCATGATGATCCCGTCGCTGACCCCGCGCAAGTAGGCGGCTGACACGCCGGCCGCCGCGCCGCCGGCGACCCCCAGGGCGGTCGCGCAGGTGGCCATGACCAGCAGCGCCCGGCCGCCATCAAGCACCCGGGACAGCACGTCGCGTCCCAGGGAGTCGCCGCCCAGCGGGAACTCACCAGAAGGCTTGCCAAAGGCCAGGGTGACCAGGGCGTCCGGCGAATTCGGGGCGACGAGCGGGCCGACGACCGCGACCAGCACGACAAGCGAGGCCAGCCCGAGCCCGATGGCGCCGCGCGGGGTACGGGTGGCTGAGAGCAGGGTCCCCCACTGGGGCCGGCGGATCCGCCGGGTCTGCCCCGGCTGGGCCGCCGGGGCGGCGGGTGCGTCCACGGCCATGGTCACCTGGCGATTCTGCGCCGCGGCGTGGCCAGCAGCGCGATCACGTCGGTGATGATGTTCATGACCACGTAGAACGCGGCCAGGACCAAGACGATGAACTGGATCACGGGGATGTCCCGGTCGCTGACCGCGCTGACCAGGCCCTGGCCGATGCCCGGGAAATTGAACACGTACTCGACGACCACCACTCCGCCCGCCAGGTAAAGGAAGTTGAGGCCGATGACCTGGATGGTGGGCGCGATCGCGTTCGGCAGCGCGTGGACGAGCACGACGCGCCATTCCGGCACCCCCTTCAGCCGGGCCATCTCCACGTAGTCCGACTCCAGGGCCTCGACCATCGCCGCCCGCATCATGCGCAGGATGTAGGGCACGATCACGATCACCAAGGTGGCGGCCGGCAGGACGAGAAGCTCGGGCTGGCTCCAGGCGTAGGAGCCCGGGGCCAGCAGCGAAACCGCCGGCAGGACGTGCCAGATCACGGTGGACAGCACGATGACCAGGGCGATTGCCACGACGAACTCGGGCAGCGATGTCACCGCCAGCGCGATCACCGAGGTGACATGGTCGAGCCAGCCGTCCTTGCGCAGCGCGGCGACGGCGCCCAGGGCGACGCCGGCCAGCGCGCCGATGGCGCCGACGACGAAGACCAGGACCGCCGAGTTGATGATCCTCGGCTCGACGTAGCCCCACACCGGCTGCCCGTTGACCAGTGAATGGCCTGGGTTGCCGGTGAACAGCCCGGATACCCAGGACCAGTACTGGCCGAGCACCCCGCGGTTGAGGTGCAGGGCGACCTCGAGCGCCCGCACCCGGACCGGGGTGGCGTTATGCCCGAGGATCGCGTACGCGGCGTTACCCGGCAATACCTCGGTGGCCAGGAACACCACTACCGACACCAGGAACAAGGTGACAACGCCGATGGCCAGCCGCCGCCGGATCAGGCGCGCGACGGGGTGCGCGCGGGCAGCGGCGGCCGGCTGGGCGGGAGCCGCGGCTACGGCCACGGCACGCTCACCCGGCGGGACACCATGCCACTGCGGGCATGGGCGGTGGGGGCTGCCACGTCGTTGGTCCCTTCCGGGCTGGGCGCCGGAGGCGCCGGAGTCGGAAACTCATCCGGTAATCACCTCATTTGTACCGTAACGAGACGTCCGAGCCCGGGCAATGGGAGCCATCTGGCCACGGAGGCCCGGGTCAATGATGCTCGCCCCCGAAAGGACCACATTCGTCGAAGCACCCGCGGCTCCTGTGAGAGTATGTCAGCAGATATCGGGAATGGCACGGTCCAGGTGATCTACGCTTTTCATGCTGGCCTGGGGCACCATTGTGCACTTGCTTACCTGTTGCCACGCTGCACCCATTACTGTTCCTGGGAGGTTAATCTCCGTGGATCGACCGGATAGAAGCCCAGCGCCAACCTCTAGTGCCGCCCTCGGTCGGCGCCAGCTCCTGCGCGGCGTCGCGCTCGCAGGCGCGGGCGGCCTGGTGGCGGCGTGCAGCAACCCCGGCTCCCGCAGTCAGCCAGTTGCCTCCGGCAGCCCCAAGCGCGGGGGTGCCCTGAAGGCAGGGCTCACCGGCGGCGGGCCCACGGATACGGTCGACCCGCACAAGGGCGTTACCTACCTGGATACCGCCCGGCTGCAATCCCTGTACAGCCCGCTGGTGCAACTCGACGCCAACGCCAACCTCGAGTACATGCTGGCCGAGTCGATCACCCCCACCCGCAGCAACGACTTCACCGAATGGGAAATCAAGCTGCGGCCAGGCGTCACGTTCCACAACGGCAAGTCACTGACCGCCCAGGACGTCATCTACACGCTGAACCGCATCGTGTCGAACGGCTTCAGCGGCACCAATCCCCTAGGCCCCGTCGACATCAAGAACACCAAGGCAGCCGACCCGCTTACCGTGCTGGTCAAGATGACCAAGCCGTTCAGCAGCTTCGTGAACCAGCTTGCGGGGTCGTGGGTCTTCCTCTACATCGCCCCGGTCGGCTTCGACCCGGCCAAGCCGGCCGGGACCGGGCCGTTCATGTTCAAGAGCTTCACCTCGGGCCAGCGCAGCCTGTTCACCCGGAACCCGCACTACTGGAGGAGCGGGCTGCCGTACGCGGACACCCTGGAGATCATCGATTTCGCCGACGCGGTGTCACTGTCGGACTCCCTGCGGACCGGTGTCGTCCACGCGGCCGGCACGCTGGACGGGCCCTTGATAGCCACGCTGGACAACGCCGGCGGCGTGACGGCCGTCCCCTCGAAGGGCGGGGGGATCGTCCCGTTCACCATGCGGGTGGACGTGCCGCCGTTCCATGACGTCCGCGTCCGCCAGGCGATGCGGCTGCTGGTCGACCGGGCACAGCTCATCGCATCTGCCCTGGACGGGCACGGAACCCTGGCCAACGACCTATTCTCCCCGTTTGACCACGACTTCGACGGCAAGCTGGTCCGCCCTACGGACATCGCGCAGGCCAAGTTCCTGCTGAAGCAGGCCGGCCAGGAGAACCTGACCGTGCCGCTCACCACGTCGCAGATCGCCACCGGAACGGTGGCGATGGCGACTGTGCTGGCCGAGCAGGCCAAGGCCGCGGGCGTGCAGATCAATGTGAATAACGTACCGTCAGGGACATTCTTCGGCAAGCAGTACCTGTCATGGCCCTTCGCCCAGGATTACTACAATTACTACCCGTACATGGCGCAGGTCGCCGAGTCGATGCTTTCCGCGTCGCCATTCAACGAGACGCACACCAACGACCCCGGCTACGCGAAGCTCTACGACCAGGCCAACGCGACCGCCAGCGGCTCGCCGCTGGAGCAGGAAATCCTATACGAAATGCAAAACTTTGACTTCAGCCAGGGCGGCTACATCATCCCCGCGTACGTTGACTCGCTGGACGCCTATAGCACCAAGATCGCCGGCTTCCGGTCCGCCAAGATCGGACAGCCACTTTCTAACTTTGACATGGAGCACTGGTACTTCGCCTGACGGCCGGGAGCGCGCGGGCGGGCCACCCGTCACCCGGCAGTGAGCAAGACCTTCCCGACGTGCTGCTGCCGGTCCAGGTAGCGGTGAGCCGCGGCGGCCTGGCTCACCGGGAACGTCTTGTCCACCGGGATCTTGACTACCCCGCTCCTGATGAGGTCCACGGCGGCCCGAAGCTCGTCGGGCGGCGCTATCCGGAAGCCGGCGATGCGCCAGCCATGCTGGAACAGCTTGACCACATCGAGGGGTACGATCTCACCCGCGTGCGCCCCGCAGGTCACCAGGATGCCGTCATCGCGCAGCGCCGCAAGGTGCGCGCCGAACTGCGGGCCGCCCACGGTGTCGAGCACCGCGTCGAAGGGGCGCCCGCCCGCTTCCAGCAGCGCCCTGGCGAAGCGGGCTGGCGAAACGGCGTCGTCTCCGCGCACGACCACCTGGTCGGCTCCCAGCGATTCGATCAGCTCGCGCTTCGCGGGTGACCCGGTGGTGGCGATGACCCGAGCGCCGGCGAGCTTCGCGCACTGCACCAGCGCGCTGCCCACGCCTCCAGAGGCGGACGGCACCAGGACGAGATCGCCGGGGCGGATGACTGCCAGCCGGTTGACCATGTGCCACGCGGTGCTGACCGTGCACTGCCCGCCCGCGGTCGCTAGCAGGTCATCTCCGGGTCGCAGCGGGATCACCGCCCGCTCGGGCACCCGGACGAACTCCCCGTATCCGCCCCAGCAGCCAGTGCCGAATATCGTGAGGTTCGGGCACAGATCCGGCCGCCAGTTCTGGCACCGCTCGCACGCCGCACAGTTGTACTGCAGCAGCGCGGTGACCAGGTCCCCGACGCCGACGGACGTGACCTGGCCGCCTACCTCGGCCACGGTTCCGACGAACTCCGCCCCGAGGACCCACGGCAGCGTGAAGTTCCACCGCGATGTCCCCCTCCAGGAGTCAAGATCGGAGTGGTTGACCCCGCAGGCCCGCACGCGCACCAGCGTGTCCCGCGGGCCGACCGCCGGGGTGGGAACCTCGGCGTACTCCAGCTCGGCGCCCGGTCCGGTCGCGAAGAACGCCGCCGCCCTCACGGCCTTGTCGTGCCTGCCATCACGCAGGTAAGTATCGCAGCCGGCTATGGCGGTAGCGAGCCGCCGGCGGCCGCCGGCGGGCTGCCGGGTCAGCTGATCAGGCTCACGCCCAGGGCGAGGACGGCCAGGCCCTGCAGGACGGCTCGGGGGACGATGACGCGGTTCCAGTCCCGTTGCAAGGTGCGGGCGTTGCCGGGAGTCTCGCGGGCGTCGGCGGCCGCGGTGAGTCTGCGGTTGATGGGTGCGCTGATGCGCAGGTAGAGCAGCACCCAGACCACCAGCAGCAGGAAAGCTGCTCCCGCTGCCGCTGACCCGGCGGGGCGGCCAGCCACCGCGGCGAGCACGGATGCGGCGACGGCCGCGATGACGCCGAGGATGCCGGGGGCTGGCATTCGCCGGTCGGCGAAGCGGTGCTCGTTGCCCATGATCGCGGTGAGGGTGGCGTCGTCGACTCGGGCGAGCGCGGGGCGCTGGACGAGCGCGCAGAACACGTCCGTGCCGTAGACGATCCCGGTGCTCACGATCGCCAGGAGCGCGGCGAGGTGCCAGAGCAGTGTCATGGCTACAGCTCAAGGCCGGCCAGCAGCGGCAGGACAGGAGTGGGTCCCGCGGTAGGTGAAGCGGCCCACCATCCACGGTTGGGCTCGCGTCCGTCGGCGACGAAGAGGTCCGCGAGCTGGCGTTCGGGTGTGGTCATGCCGGTCTCCTCATGATGGTTAGCGTTGCTAGCGCTAGCAACGCTAACCGTGGGAGATGCTCGTGTCAATAGCATTGCTAGCCTGGCTAGCAGTGATACAGTCGGGTATGGGCATCGAGGACCGTCGGCAGCGCGAGCGTATCGCCCGTCGCCAGCTCATCACGGGGACAGCGCGCGCCCTGGCCGAGAGTGAAGGCTGGGACGCGGTCACCACACGCAGGTTGTCCACCGAGATCGAGTACAGCCAGCCGGTGCTCTACAAGCATTTCGGGTCGATGGACGACATCGTCGAAGCTGTTGCCCTGGAGGGCTTTGGCGAGCTCGCCGCGACGCTGCGCGCCGCCCGTCGCGGTAGCGCCGCGCCTGACGACGAGATCGGCCGGGTTGCCGGCGCTTACAGCGGCTTCGCCGCGAAGAACCCTGCGCTCTACGACGCGATGTTCACCCGGCCCACGCGACTGCACTTCGCGGCTGAGGACACCCCGGCGCCGCTTCACGAAGCATTCAGTGAGCTGCGCGAGGCAGTCGCCGCCATCGCCACTGGGCGCGACGCCGAAACTCTCACGGAGGTCCTTTGGGCAGCGCTGCACGGACTGGCCCTGCTCAGCCGCAACGACCGGCTGCGCCCCGGGCATGACGCCGACCGCGTCGCGGCCCTGGTCGCCCAGTTCCGCACCCCCGGGTCCTGAAGTGGTGCCGTCGCGACCCGGTCCCTGGTACCCGCGGGCCGGGCGTGGCCGGCCGGCTAGCTCAGCCGTAGGCGCTCTGGATGTCGTTGAGGGCGTTGACCGTGTAGGGGATTGCCGCGTCGGCGACGTGCGACCAGGTCACGCTGTGCGGACCCGCTGGATCGGGAAAGAACGTGAGCATCCGGCGACCGCCGTTGTTGTAGAGCCACAGCGCCAGGTTCTTGAAGAACCCGGGCCGGTCGCCGTCATCGCTCACATTGGCATTGCACTCACAGACGTTGAGCTTCGGCCACGTCAGGCCACTGCGATTGCGCGCCATGCTGAGGAAGCCGCCCATGTACTGGCTCACCAGATCGTAGCTAGCCAGATCGGGGTGGGAGCCGCCATCGTAGTAGACGTCGATGCCGTACCAGTCCAGCGGATAGCTAGGGGTCGGGACCCAGTTGTGGGTCGAGTCCGTGTCAGAGGCCATCTGGGAGATGTCTCCGTAGATGATGCAGCCGTAATCGACGCGGGGCAGTCCGGGATTCTCGCTGGCCACCTGATCACACAGGGCCTGCATCTTGACGTGCATGGAACGCACCAGCTGCGGCGCACCCGCCTGGCCCGGCGAGATTCCGTACTGATTCCACTTGTCCTCTGAGTACAGGTTGCCTGCCTCGTGCCACACCGTCAGCTGGGGCGTGCCTGCGAAGTAGCCGTTGGCGGCCTTAGTGGCCCCGTCCTTGATCAGGTTCTTGAGGGCGTC
>JAICUO010000499.1 GCA_025935815.1 Streptosporangiaceae bacterium | reverse complement strand
TATCCACGGTGGCGGTCAGCGGAGACATGGACCAGGTCCGGGTTGAAATCGAGGCTGCCCGGCCGGGCGTGGTATCCGGCCATGGCGGTGCGGAAGCCGACCGGCTCCGCGCCGAGCTGGAGGAACTGACCGGCAAGCCAGTGATGCTGAGCATCGGGGAGCGTGGCTGGCAGGAGAGGCCGAAGGACGCAGGACCCGGCCTTATTGCGGGCAGGGGACTGGAGCCAACGTCCCGGCCGGCGAAGGTCGATCCCTAGTCTGACCTGCCGTCCTTGGGTTCCCGGCCGACGGCGCTTCGGAATTCGTGAACTCACGGGCGACGAAGGGTCAGTGGACGACGTGATCTGGGGCTGCGTGGGCCAGGTCGGCGACCAGGCCTCCGCGCGATATCACCCCCCGGGAGGGATGCCCGGACGCCTCGGCTGGCTCACGCTTGGCCTGGCGAGCTGCGCGAGGTCGCGTGAAGTCGGCTAAGGCGAAAGGCGGGGGATCAATGGGGACCGAAAGCGAACGGGTGGCCGGATTCGGCAGGCTTGAAGACGGGCTTCGCCAGGCTGGCGACTGGTACCTGTGGGGACCGTACGTCAGCGAGCGGCAATGGGGGACGGTGCGGGAGGACTACAGCGCCGGCGGTGACGCCTGGGATTACATATCGCACGACGAGGCCAGGTCCTACGCATACCGGTGGGGTGAGGACGGGCTGGCCGGGTTCAGCGACATCGAGCAGCGGCTCTGCCTTGGCCTGGCGCTATGGAACGGGCGTGACCCGATCCTGAAGGAGCGGGCCTTCGGGCTGACCGGGTCGCAGGGCAATCACGGCGAGGACGTCAAGGAGTACTGGTGGTACCTGGACGCGATCCCGAGCCACGCGTGGAACCGGTGGCGTTACCACTATCCGCAAGGTCCCTTCCCATACCAGGACCTGATCGACACCAACGGCAGGCGTGACAGGTACCAGCCGGAATACGAGCTCCTTGACACAGGGGCGTTCGACGGCAACCGGTACTGGATCGTCGAGGTCCACTACGCCAAGGCCGAGCCGCACGACGTGCTGATGCAGGTCTCGGTCACCAACGCGGGGGCAGACGCCGAGACGCTGCACGTGCTGCCGACCGCATGGTTCCGCGACACGTGGTCGTGGGACGCCCAAAGCGCCAAGCCATCCATGGCGGCGACGAGCGACGCATCCGTCGGCGTTGATCACCCGTTCCTCGGTCAGCTCGAACTGCTCGCCGAGAATGGCCCGGACGGCGTCGCGCCAACGTCCTTGTTCTGCGAGAACGAGACGAACCACCAGCGCCTGTACGGCGCGGAGCCCATCACGCCGTATCCCAAGGACGGCATTAACGACCACGTGGTCAACGGAGCGGCGACCGTCAACCCGGAGCGGACAGGCACTAAGTGCGCATTCTGGTACAAGGTCACCGTCCCGCCGGGCGAGACTCGCGTGCTGCGGCTGCGACTGCGGCCGGCCCAGACGGCGGACGCGTTCGGCGACGCGTTCGACGACGTCATGGCGGCGCGCAAGTCCGAGGCGGACGAGTTCTACGCCGAGCTGACGCCGTCCACCGCGACCGTCGACGAGGCGCTGGTGATGCGGCAGGCGTTCGGCGGGATGCTGTGGAGCAAGCAACTGTTCTACTACGACGTGAACCGCTGGCTTGACGGCGACCCGACCGAGCCCGCGCCGCCCGGGCAACGGCTGAACGGGCGGAACTCCCGCTGGCGCAGCTTCAGCGCCTTCGACATCATGTCGATGCCGGACAAGTGGGAGTACCCCTGGTTCGCCAGCTGGGACCTGGCCTTCCATTGCGTGGCCCTGGCCCACGTCGACCCGGCCTTCGCCAAGTACCAGCTGATCTTGCTGTGCCGGGAATGGTTCCAGCACCCCAACGGCGCGCTGCCGGCCTACGAGTGGGACTTCGGCGACGTCAACCCGCCGGTGCAGGCGTGGGCGGCGCTCGAGGTGTTCGCCATCGACGGCGGCCGCGACATCGACTTCATCAGCCGCATCTTCGACAAGCTCCTCGTCAACTTCACGTGGTGGATCAACCGAGAGGACGCTGAGGGCAACAACCTGTTCGAGGGAGGCTTCCTCGGCCTTGACAACATCGGCCCGATCGACCGCTCGCACCTGCCAGTCGGCGGTCTCCTCGAACAGTCCGACGCCACCGGGTGGATGGGCTTCTATGCGGTCGCCATGGCCACCATGGCCGTGATACTCAACCGGTCCGGCCAACGGCCTGCCCGGGACCTGGCGGTGAAGTTCCTCGAGCACTTCGCCGCGATCGCCGACGCGCTCGACCACCTGGGCCTGTGGGACGAGCAAGACGGGTTCTACTACGACCAGCTCAAGACGCCGAGCGGACAGACCGTACCGGTGCGGGTGCGGTCGATGGTCGGCATCATCCCCGCGCTCGCCGCGGCCGTCATCACCGAGGACGACTTGCACATGTCCCTGGCGGCCGGCAAGCACTTCGCCGACTTCCTGATCAGGCATGAGATGACGGACCGGGAGAAGCTGAGCCAGCGCGGCCTGCTGCGCGGGGATCCTGGACAGCACCGGCTGCTGCTCAGCATCTGCGGCCCCGACCGTCTTGAAAGGCTGTTCAGCAAGCTGTTCGACGAACAGGAGTTCCTGTCCCCGCACGGGCTGCGCGCGCTGTCGGCCTATCACCGCGACCACCCCTGCGAACTACAGGTCGAGGGCATCACCGCGAGCGTTGACTACGAGCCGGCCGAGTCCACCACCTCCATGTTCGGCGGCAACTCCAACTGGCGCGGCCCGGTCTGGTTCCCGCTGAACTACCTCCTGGTCACCATTCTCGAGCGCTACCACCGGTTCTACGGCGACGACTACACAGTCGAGTACCCCACGGGATCCGGGCAGCACCTGAGCCTGGACAAGATCGCCGCCGACCTGTCGGACCGGCTGATCTCGATCTTCACCCAGGACAAGGACGGCCAGCGTCCCTGTTTCGGCGGGACCGAAGTCATGCAGAAAGACCCCGCCTGGCACGAGAACCTGATCTTCAGCGAGTACTTCCACGGTGACAACGGTGCCGCGATCGGCGCGTTCCACCAGACCGGTTGGACCGGCGTGGTCGCCGACCTGATCCGCCGCAGGCACGGTGAGGTCGAAACTGTCGGAGACGTCATCCGGCGGATCATGGCCCAGGAGGCTGGACGGTGACCAGCCAGTAAGGCCACGCGCCGTGGGAAGAGGCCAGGGCGGCCCGGCGTCCCCCGCCTAGACGTTGACGGGCGTCCCCTTGGGCAGCCGGACGAACGGTGAGCCGGTGCCGGGGGCGAAGGGTGGCGTCCGGTCCTGGATGAGGAAACCGTCCGCGCCGGCCAGGCCCTGCGCGTCCAGGCCGGTGTCGTGCACCGGGGACGCCTGCTTCGGCTTGACCTGCCGGATGAAGTCGATCGCGTGCCCGAACTTGGTGAAGAGCCCGAACTCGGGGACGAACAGCAGGTCAACGGGCGTGTGCGGGTCGGTGTAGGCGTCGCCGGGATGGAAGACCCGGCCCTCGAACAGAAAGCCGGTGTTGCGCACCTGGGTGACGTCCGGGTGGATGGGCGCGTGCCACTCACCGTGACCGTGAACCTTGATCCCGCCCACGGTGAACGCCTCCCCCGGGCCGATCACGTGCACCGTGGCCCCGGAGCCGTCCAGGAGCGCGGCGACGTCCTTGTTGGTCCAGACCGGCAGTCCGGGCCGGGTCTTTAGCCGGCCCGCGATGAGGCTGGGCAGGAAGTGGTCGCCGTGCTGGTGGGTGATCAGCACGGCGTCCGCGTCGTCGAGGGCGTTGGCCGGCGCGACGATGCCCGGGTCGATGACCGCGACGAAGCCGTCCTTCTCAAGGCGGAAGCACGAGTGGCCCAGCCAGGTGAGCAGCAGGGCGCCGCTTACTGGACTGGGCGCTGCGGCCGTGGCCGCGGCGGCGGTACCGGGAGGGGATGCCGCGGCCACGGCCGCCGCGGCCACCGGGATGGCCGCGGCGCCGGATAGCAGGCGGCGGCGGCTCAGTTGGGGACGAGAGGCTGATTCGGGCATCGCTGACTCCAGGTGAGGGGGCTAGAAGGGGGGACTGGTTCGCGATCGTCAGGCGTCGAGGGTGCGCGGGAGGCCGAAGCGGGCCAGGTTGCTGTTGTCGAAGCGGGTAATCGCGCTGACCTGGCGGCCGGACAGGGCGACAACCATCAGGCCGCTCGCATGCAGGATGGCGGAGCGGGGATCGTGCACGTAGATGCCGAACGCCGGCTGGCCGTTCGCGCGAGTCGCCACGAGCCGGTAGCGCAGCCCCCGGCCGAACAGCAAGGACAACGCCCGTCCGGCCACCTCACGGCCCTGGTACTCGAACGGCGCGGGCGGCATCGTCAGCCACACGTCCTCGGCCAGCAGGCTGATGATGGCGTTGACGTCGCCCGCCGCATACGCCGCGGTGAGCTGCCGGACCAGGTCGCGCTCGGCCCGCGAGCCCGGCGCGGGCGGCGGTTCACGGTCCGGCGTGCCCGCCGCCCGCCGCGCCAGGGTCGCCCGCGCGCGCTTGAGTGCGCTGGCCACCGACTCGGTCGTGGCCTGGAGGATGCCCGCGGTCTCGGCCCGGCTGAAGCCGAGCACGTCGCCCAGCACGATGACCGCGCGCTGGCGGGGCGGCAGCAGTTGCAGCGCCGTGATGAACGCCAGGGAGATCGCCTCCGTGGCCTCGAATCGTGCCTCTGGTCCTGGCTCGGGGCCGGTCAGCTGGTCGAGTAGCAGGTCGGGATATGGTTCGAGCCACGGGACGTCGCCCAGCCGGGTCGGCTCGGGCGGGTCGGGCCATGACTGCGGGCCGTCCATCGCCACCCTACGGCTACTGGCGCGCAGGGCGTTGAGGCAGCGGCTGGTGGCGATCCGGTACAGCCAGGTGCGGACCGAGGCACGCAAGTCCGCCGTCACGGTGTGTCCCTTCCATCCGTTGGTTCCTTCCCTCCGGTCGCCAGTACTGACACCGCCCGCCCGGCGATCGGGGCGGTGCGGACCGTCCCGTTTCCCGGCCCTCGCCCGGGTCTTCGCGGTGCCCGGCATCGCGTCCGTGCCCTACCCGAAGCGGCTGGGGCGCAGGCGCGCCATCCGTGCCCGGCGCGGGGGAAGCGTTTGACTTAGCGTGATTGCGGCGATACTCAGCGCACGTCTATCCTCGGGGGAGATGGCCGTGGCTGTGCGTAGTCGCGCTGGTTCCGTTGGGCATAAGGTCCTTCCTGGCCTGATCGCCCTCGCCGCTGCTAGCGTCACCTGCCTCGCCGTCACCGCGTGCGGCGGCAGCGGCACCGGCGGCGGCGCCAGCCCCAGCCCCAGCGCCACGGTCGCCGACCCGCTGGCCGGCTTGTCCGGAGACCAGGTCGTGGCCAAGGCGGTCGCCGAGCTGAAGGACGTCCCCAGCTTCACCATGGCCGGGACCGTCACCGACTCCAGCGGCACCTACAACGTGAACCTGTCCTACAAGAAGGGATCCGGCTGCCAGGGCACGGTCGCGCAGCCCGGCAAGGGCAGCTTCGCCATGGTCGTGATCGGCGCCACCGCGTGGGTCAAGCCCGACGACGCGTTCTGGAAGGCCAACGCAGGCAGCCAGGCCGCCGCGGCGATCGCGCTGCTGGCCGGCCGGTACCTGAAGGGCTCCACCAGCAACGCCAGCGTGGCCTCGCTGACCAAGCTGTGCGACGTCAAGTCGCTGGCCAGCTCGCTGACCGAGGCGACCGGCGTCGCCAAGGGCCCGGTCACCGTCATGGGCGGCCAGCGGGTGCTGCCCCTGACCGACAAGGCCAAGGGCGGCACCTTGTTCGTGACCGACGCCAACCCGCCCCGGATCCTGCAGCTGAGCAACTCCAAGGCCGGCCACCACGGCACGCTGACCTTCAGCTATACCCCGGTCACGCTCACCCCGCCGCCCGCCAGCCAGACAGTCGACGGCTCCAAGCTCGGCTTCTAG
>JAICUO010000198.1 GCA_025935815.1 Streptosporangiaceae bacterium | reverse complement strand
GCCCTGGTGGCCGCGACACCGTCCAGGCGCGGCATCCTGATGTCCATCAACGCCACGTGCGGGCGCAGCCGCCGCACCGCCTCGACCGCTTCGGTGCCGTCGCCGGCCTCGCCGACGACCTGCATGTCCGGCTCGGATTCGATGATGGCGCGCAAGCCCGAGCGGATCAGTGTCTGGTCGTCGGCGATCAAGACCTTGATGGTCATGGTGCCTCCGGCCCGGGCACGGGGATCGACGCCTCGACCTCGAACCCGCCACCGGGCCGGGCACCGGTGCGCAGGGTCCCGCCGTAGGCGGCTACCCGCTCGCGCATCCCGACGATCCCGTGCGCCGAGCCCGGGGTCCGGCCGCTGGGTCCCGCGCCGTCGTCGTGGACCGAGACCCGTATCGTCGCTCCGCTTCTGATGATGGTGACGCCGGCCTTCGCGCCCGCCCCGGCGTGCTTGAGGACGTTGGTCAGCGACTCCTGCACGATCCGGTAGACCGCCAGTGCTATTCCGGGCGGCAGGTGCATCGGCTCCGCCTCGATCCGCGTCTCCAGGCCGCCCGCGCGCAGGCTCGCGACGAGCTCGCCCACCTGCTCGAGCCCGGGCTGCGGGCTCAGCTGCCCCGTGGTTAGCAGCACTGTGGCGTCCGGGCGCAGCACGGCCAGCACGCCGCGCATCTCCGCGAGCGCCTGCCGGCTCGCGGCCGAGATCGCGGTCAAGAAGGCGGGGACCGCGTCCGGGTTCGACCGGGCAGAGCGGGCCGCGGCCTCCGACTGGATCGTGATCAGGCTGATCGAGTGGCCGATGACGTCGTGCAACTCGCGGGCGATGCGCAGCCGCTCGTCCATGACCGCCCGCGCGGCGCGCTCGCCCTCCGCCGCCTCGAGCCGCGCGGCGCGATCCCTCAGCTCCGCCACGTAGTCGCGCCGGGTGCGGAGCGCGTATCCCAGAACCCAGCAGGCGGCGACCAGCGCCCCGAGGCTGAACGACGCCCACGCCCCGGACTGGTCGCGGGCGCCCGGAGCGGAGGCGGCCACGGAAAACGCGAATGCGGCGATCAGCACCGCGGCGGCGCCCCGCAGCGTCCTGGCGAGCTCAGCTCCCTCGCCGCCGCGCCCGTAGAAGCCGAGGGCGTAGGCGGCGCACCACGTGCCGACGCTCGCCGAGCCGGACGGATAGCCGATGGCGAGCAAGAACACGGCCAGCAGCGTCACCGCGGCGAGCACCGCCATCGGCGCCCGCCGCCGGGCGAGCAGGACGATCCCCTGCCCGACGGCGAGCGGCACGATGACGCCGTGGGGCAGCCACGGGGCGACCTTGTCCCAGTGACCGTTGACGGTGACGAGCGCCGCGGCCACGCCGACGGTCACGTCTACGGCAAGCCGGCCCGGCCTCCACGCCCGCATGTCCACCATCATGCCCCGATCAGGATGCCCGGCGCGTCAGGCGTCGCGGCCGCGCGAACACGCTGGTGATCGCCGCGGCGGCGCTGCGCACCAGGACGCCGGTGAACAAGCCGATCAGGCCGGCCGCCGTCATGTAGCAGACCGCGTCCCTAATCCCCTCCGGGTCGAGCCCGAGAATCATCCGCATGGTCGTCGACTTGCCAGCGCCGTTTGGCCCGAGGAACCCGGTGACCACCCCCGGCTTGACCTGAAAGTCGATCCCATCGACCGCGGCCTTACCGCCGTAAACCTTCGTCAGGGATCGCGCCTCGATCACGCGAGGCTCTCCACGTTCATGTCAGCAACGCTACGATCCGCCCGGGCCCGCCCACCTCGGCCGAAGGGAGGAAATCAGCCGCCGGGCCGCGCGGAGGCTCCTCCTCAAGGAGGAGCCGGGGGCCATGGCACGGGCTTTGTCCAACGCTGTCCAGGGCTGTCCAGGATCTGGCTGGATCTGGTCCGCCGCCGAGGATGATCTTGCTGCAGGGTCGGATCAATGTCCCGGGCCCGAACCGTGGCGGGCCCGGGACGCCGGCGGTCCACATCGAAAGGTTCTCTGATGAAGGTGAAACGGATTCCGCCACCGCGCAGGCGGCTCCTGGCGGCGGTGCTGTCCCTGGCCGCGCTGTGCCTGGGAATGCTGTCCCTGACGACGTCCATCGCGCTGGCGAGCACGCAGCTGACCGCGCCTACCGACCTGCGGGCGTTGCACGTGGCGGACACCAGCGCCGACCTCTTCTGGTCGGACGACAGCTTGAGCGACGGTGACGTGCTGCAGTTGCTGGTCCACGGGTCGTGGCAGCAGTACCCCACTGCGGAGCCGGTCTTCGGCTACCTGCACCTGGCGAGCCTGACGCGCGGCACCACGTACACGTTCCGGGTATACACGCCCGGAACTCCGGACCTCGACACCACGACCAGCCCCCCGTCCGCGCCGATGTCGTTCACCACCTTGCCCGCGCCTGACAGCGTGCCCCCGACGCAACCGTCAGGGCTGCTGGTCGGCGGCACCACCACCACGCTGACTAGCCTGCAATGGAGCGCGTCGACGGACAACGTGCAGGTCACCGGGTATTACGTGCAGGAGCTGGAAAACGGGTCGTGGACCACCATCGCCACCCAGCCCGCTTACGTCCTGACCGATGAGCCCACCGGTCTGGCCCCCGCCACCACCTACAAGTTCGCCGTGATCGCCTTCGATGCCCAGGGGAACCAATCAGCCAGGTCGAACCCGGCCACTGTCACGACGCTGGCCACCACCCCGTTCCCCGTCTGCAAATTCCAGCTGACCAGCTACAACCCCGGCTTCGTGGCCTACGCGACCATCATCAACACCACCGCCGCTACGCTCAGCAACTGGTCGGTCTCGTTCACGGAGGCCACGCGCCCGACCGTCTCCAGCGTCTTCGGCGGCACCGTGACCCTCACGGCGACCGGTGGCACCATGTCCCCCGCCGTGTGGGATACCACGGTCGGGCAGGGCGGTGAAGCTTTCATCGGCTTCGAGGGCTCGGTCACCCCGTTCAACCCGCCGTCGGGCTTCACCCTGAACGGCCTGCCCTGCACGTCCAGTTAATCCGAGAGCCGGGGCGCGGGCTCTCCGGGGCAGCCGGGTCCCGCGCCCCCGGCCGCTCGGCAGCGGCGGCCCGTGCCCGGTGTGGCCGCCCGAGGTTATCCTGCCCCCATCGACGACAGGTGGGCAGGCGGAGACCTGGCCGGGGGGCGGGCCGATCCTCGTCCCGGCCCGCTGCCACGCGCCGCCCGCCCCGTACTCCAGCGCGACGGGCCGCACCTAAGCGGGCTGTCGCAGCGCGCCGCCGGGGTGCAGACGCTGCCCGAACTGGCCGCGCTGCTGCGCGAGCTGCGCCGCCGGCACGCCAGGCAGCAGTCTTCCGGGGGGGCGACCACGCGGGGCGGCGCCGGCTTCACCTACCGAGGCCTGGCCGCGGCGGCCGGCTGGTCGCACGGAATCATCGGGGAGTACCTGTCCGGCCGGGTGCTGCCGCCAACCGGCCGCTTCGACACCCTGATCGCCTTGCTCGGCGCCAGTTCCGCCGAGCAGGGCGCCCTGGCCACCGCCCGCGACCGGGTCGAGGAAAACCGGCGCCAGGCCAGCGGTCCCCGCGGGGCGGCGGGCGGCGGGGCCGGCCAATCCTGCCCGCCGGTGCCTCACCAGCTTCCGATGGATGTGCGCGGGTTCGCCGGCCGTGCCCGCCAGCTCGCTGAGCTGGATGCCCTCCTCGATTGCGAGGAACAGCGGCCGGCCGCGCTGATCTGCGCGGTGGCCGGCCCCGCCGGCGTGGGCAAGACCGCGCTGGCCGTGCACTGGGCCCACCGGGTCGCTGGCCAGTTCCCGGACGGGCAGCTCTACGCGGACCTGCGCGGGTACGACCCGCAGCGGCCGCTGGCACCCGCCGAGGCGCTCGCCCGGTTCCTGCGCGGAATGGGGGTAGACGGCGACCAGATCCCGGCCGATGAAGCCGAGCTGGCGGCCCGCTACCGCACGATGCTGGCGGGCCGGCGGATGCTCGTCGTGCTGGACAACGCCCACCGCGCCGACCAGGTTCGCCCGCTGCTCCCCGGTTCCCCGTCCTGCTTCGTGCTGGTGACCAGCCGGGACGACCTAGCCGGCCTGGTCGCCAGGGACGGCGCGGGCCGGGTCAGCCTCGATCCGCTGCCGGCCGGGGAGGCGGTCACGCTTCTTCGGGCACTGATCGGCCCCCGGGTGGATGCCGAGCCGGAGGCAGCCGCCGCTCTCGCCGAGCGCTGCGCCCGGCTCCCGCTAGCGCTGCGGATCGCCGCCGAGCTGGCCGCCGCCCGGCCGGACATGACCGTCGCTGACCTGCTGGACGGCCTGCAGGACGAGCAGGACCGCCTGGACCTGCTGGCGGTCGCCGAGGACCCGCGGACCGCCGTCCGGTCGGTGTTCTCCTGGTCGTGCCAGCACTTGACCCGCGACGCGGCGCACGCGTTCAGCCTGCTGGGACTGCACCCGGGGCCGGACACCGATGACTACGCGCTGGCGGCGCTGGCCGGGGTCCCGCTGAGGCGGGCACGGGCACTGCTGGGCGAACTGGCCCGCGCGCACCTGGTCGCCCCCGCCTGCCAGGGCAGGTACTCGATGCACGACCTGCTGCGCGCCTACGCCGCCGAGCGGGCCGCCGAGACCCTCGGCCCAGCGGAGCGGGACACGGCCCGCAACGGCCTGTTCGGCTACTTCCTGAGTACCGCGGCCGCGGCGATGGACACGCTGTTTCCCCACGAGCACAGCCTCCGGCCGCATCCCCCGCCCGCACCCGCTCCGGCCCCGCCAGTGACCGAGCCGGCCGCGGCGGCACGCTGGCTCGACCAGCAGCGCCCGGCGCTGACCGCGGCCGCGGTCTTCGCGGCCCGCCATGGCTGGCCTGAGCACAGCATCGGCCTGTCCCGTGTCTTGTGGCGGGCGCTGGAGGTCGGCGGTCATTACACCGAGGCGCTCGCCATCCATTCCGCCGCCGCCGAGGCCGCGACCGCCGACGGCGCGCGGGCGGGCGTGCTCGCCAACCTGGGCAGCATTCACTGGTGGCTGGGCAACCACCGAACGGCCCAGGAGTATTTCGAGCAGTCCCTGGCGGGCCACCGCGAGGCGGGGGAAGCGGATGGGGAGGCCAGGGCGCTTGGCCGCCTTGGCCTGGTCTGCGAGCGCCTCGGTGACTACCCGGCCGCGCTGGCGCGCATGCGGGAGGCCCTGGCTATCTGCCGGCGGACTGGCAACCGGTACGGCGAGGGCAGCCACCTGATCAACCTGGGCACGCTGCATCGCAGGCTGGGGAATTACCCCGAGGCCGCCGAGCTCCAGCGGGCGGCCGCCGCGGTCTTCACCGAGCTCGGTGAGATACGGCTGGAGGGCTACGCGCTGGGCAACCTGGGCGCGACGGACAGCCTGCTCGGCCGGCACCCCGAGGCGCTGGCCCACCTGCACCGGGCGCTCGCGAACTGCCGCCGCGCCGCTGACCGGGGCGGTGAGGGCAGCGCGCTGGGCACCATCGGCGCGGTGTACCGCCGGCTGCGGTCCTACCCCGAGGCGCTCGACTACCTGCACCGCGCGCTGGCCATCAGCCGGGAGACAGGTGATCGCAGCCTGGAAACCGAGACGCTCAGCGCCCTCGGGGACACGCTGCACGACATGGGGGAAGCCCGGACGGCACTCGCCCAGTATCGCGGCGCGCTGGCCCTGGCCAGCCAGGCGGGCGATCGGTTCGAACAGGCACGCGCGCTCGACGGCGCCGCCCGCGCCCTGGCCACCGCGGGCCAGCGCGGCCAGGCCCGGGCGCACTGGCAGCAGGCACTGGCGATCTTCTCCGACCTGGGGGTACCCGAGGCAGCTCAGGTACGCGCCCGCCTCGGCGGCTGACCGCCCGGCGCGATTCCGCCCGGGCGGCGGGGGTCAGCAGGGCTGGCCGTTGATGGTCAGGTCGGTGGGAACGGCGGTCGAGGCCGCCCGCGCGCTCCAGCCGATCGAAGTCGTAAAACCGGCGGGAATGGCACTATTCCAGCTCATGTTCGTCGCCGTGGCCTGGTTCCCCTGCTCAGTGATGGCGGCCGACCAGACGGCGCCGAGCGACGTCGGCGTGAGGAACGTCCACTGCAGCGTCCACCCATTGATGGCAGGCCCGTTGTTAGTGACGTCCACGTTCGCGGTGAACCCGCCGGACCAGGACGTGGTCACTGTGTAAGCGCAGGTCACTGCGGTGCCCGCTGTCGCGGGGCGGGCCGCGGCCGTCAGCGAGATCAACGTCGCCGCCGCGGTCAGCCAGATCCGCCAGTGCGCGAACCGGATCGATTTCCAGGCCATGGCGGCTTTATATAGCAGGACGGGGATGAGAACAAGGAGGGTAAGCCGGCGAAGCGCCGCGCGATAGCGCATAAGTCAGCTTTTCCCGCTCGGCGCGGGCGATCTCATCGCTCCCGAAATAATTCATGGGCCCATGAAACTTACAGGGCAAATGCCGCTTGCCTTATCTTCCCCGGCCTTCTCAGAAGCCCAGTTCGCCGCCACAATCACAAGCGTCGCACCGCGTCACCCGGCCGGCGACTGCATCCGGCGCGGCATGCCGGGAATGCCCGCTTGGGGGCGGGCAGCACGGACTTAATCGCTTATGTGTCTGGGTTTTGCGGGTTATAACCCCGCAAAACCCGAACACATATGAAAATACCGCCCCATCGGCAGACCATGCCCTGGTCCGCCCGGCGCGGTACGGGGTGATTGCGGCCTCCGTTGCCTCTGGGACTGGAGCGACACCGGAGGTAAGTGGCATTGCGCTATAGCAACGGAAATGACTCACGATCATGAAGCGCGACGCCAGGGGGCCTGCCGCTGCAGCCTGTTCCCTCATCGCCGAGCATAACGGCCTGCGGCCGTGGCACTAGCCCGCGCGGGCGACATTAAGAAACTTTGGCCGGCCCTCTCTCGGGAAAAGGCGCTGAGCAGGTTCAACGCGGGGTCCAAGGATGCCGCTATTGGCGTCGCGCGGCGATCGCCGCGGATTCCGCCGGCACCGGCGCGGCCGCGTTCACCATCGCCAGCCCCGGCCACACCTCCGCCGCGGCTCTTACCCGGACGAGGCGTCGATCCTGGCGATGAAGTGCTGGAGCCACGTCACCGCGGTGCGCGTTCCGCTGACCGAGGCCTGGTCGCGTCCTGGCATTCCTACAGCTGCCACCCCTGCGCCACCCAGCCCGGCTGGACCAGTCAGGTTACCCCGGTGATCGCGAAGGTCCCGGTGAGGGCCGGCGAAATGGGCGAAAGCGACTGCGGCGGCAACCGCGGCGGCGCCGCCACTAGGTGTTCGCGGGTGTCAAGCGTCATGTGCGCTCTCCTGCCGGGGAAGGGCGGGCGTTCAGTGCGGCTTTGAAGGCAACGACCAGGGTGGGAAGGCACCTTCCGGAAGCCAATCGGACGCTAGATCCGTGGGCTAAACCGGTCAAGTAAACATGCAGCCATCTGCCGAAGCCGGAGGCAGCGGCGCTATCGCGCGATGGAACTTTCACGCGTTACCTGGGCCAACGCCGTGTTACGGGCGCGTTTCTTCTTGCCGCTGGACGCCGAGCTTACGCTGCACCCCAGGGTGTGAAGGCTCTTTCCGGTCTGCTGGTGGCGGGCACCACCGCCATCGCTTTCTCCACTGACCCCTCGAGGAGATCAGATGACCAAACGTCGAACTCGTCCGCGGACGCTTGCCCTGGCCGCATCCGGCCTGCTGGTTGGCGCGCTGCTTGCCTCCGGCACGGCAGCGGCCGCCCCTTCTCATCCTGCGGGGGCCGCGCGGACGACAGCCAGTAAGGCGAACAACGGGCCGCCGCCCGGGTCGCCAATCACCAGCCCGGCCCCCGGTCAGGTGTTCACGCCAGGCTCCAGCATCAAGCTGTCAGCCGCTCCCTTCCTGGTGAGCGACGCCGCCAAGGACGGGCTGAGCACCGCCCCGGTGACCGCCGTCAAGTTCTACGCGAGCACCAACCTGACCAACAACGTCCTGGTGGGCGTGGCCAAGTCGGCGCCCTGGACGGTGTCGTGGAATCACGTGCCGGCGGGCGACTACTCGCTGACCGCGGTGACCTACAACAAGCAGGGCAGCACCACCTCGAACCCGGTCGCCTTCCAGGTCGAGAAGCCCAGTGTGATGGCCAGCCAGTCCGCGCTCACGCTCACCAAGGGCCACAGCGCGTCGTTCGCGGTCAAGCTGTCCGCAGCGCCCAAGAGCCCGGTCACGGTGCGCCTGAGCGACGCCGGCACCGGGAGCAAGGTGTCCAAGGGCCAGACGCTCACCTTCACGCCGGCCAACTGGTACCTGCCGCAGAAGGTCACCGTGGCGTCGACGGCGGCCAAGAACGGTAGCCACTCGACCATCACGGCGGCGGCGGCCGGGCTGGGAAACACCTCGGTGGGAGTGACCGCCGCGGCGGCCGCCACCGGATACGACCAGTGGTTCATGGACCTCTACAACCAGATGACGAACACGGCCAACGGGTACTTCAGCCCGAAGGGCATCCCGTACCACTCGATCGAGCAGCTCATCGTGGAGGCCCCGGACTACGGCCACGAGACCACCTCGGAGACCTACAGCTACTGGCTGTGGCTGACGGCCGACTTCGGCCGGGTCAGCGGGGACTGGACGGCGTTCAACAACGCCTGGGCCAACATGCAGCAGTTCCTGGTCCCGAGTGCGGCCAACCAGCCCGGGTGCGGCTCGTACAACGCGTCCTCGCCGGCGACGTACGGACCGGAGGCGGCGTCCCCGGCCAGCTACCCGATAGCGCTCAACTCCTCGGTCCCGGTCGGCTCCGACCCGCTGTCGGCCGAGCTGTCCTCGACCTACGGCAACTGCAACCTCGACACGCCCATGTGGATCTTCGACACCGACAACCGGTACGGCTTCGGCCAGCAGGAAGACGGCACCTCCACGCCCAGCTACATCAACACGTTCCAGCGCGGCTCCCAGGAGTCGGTCTGGGACACCGTTGACCAGCCCGACTGGGACAACCTGTCGAAGGGCCAGAGCAACGCGGGCTACCTCGCCCTGTTCAACAACGGCGGCGGGAGCTTCGCCTCCCAGTACCGGTACACCGACGCGCCGGACGCCGACGCGCGCATGGTCCAGGCCGCGTTCTGGGCCCTGCAGTACGCCACCGCGCAGGGCAACCAGGCCCAGCTAAGCTCGACGCTGGCCCAGGCGGCCAAGATCGGCGACTACGTGCGGTACTCCATGTACGACAAGTACTTCAAGCAGATCAGCGCCAACTGCAGCCAGGTCGGCTCGGTGGCCTGCCCGGCCGGCACGTCCAAGGCCAACGAGGCGACTTTCCTGCTGTCCTGGTACTACGCCTTTGGCGGCTCCACCGCCGGCGCCTGGTCCTGGCGGATCAGCGGCAGCGAGATCCACGAGGGCTACCAGAACCCGCTGGCGGCGTTCGCGCTGTCCAACACCACCAGCTTGATCCCGCTGTCCTCGTCGGCCAAGGCCGACTGGGGCACCAGCTTGACCACGCAGCTCAACCTGATGCAGTGGCTGCAGTCCAACGAGGGTGCCATCGCCGGTGGCGTCGCCAACAGCTGGGGCGGCAACTACGGCGACGCGGGCAAGCCGCCGGCCGGCGACCCCACCTTCGACGGCATGTACTACGACTTCGAGCCCGTCTACCACAACCCGCCGTCTAACCAATGGTTCGGCTTCCAGACCTGGCCAATGGAGCGGGTCGCGGAGTACTACTTCGAGACCGGCAACGCCCAGGCCAAGGCGATCTTGCAGAAGTGGGTGACGTGGGCCGAGTCGGTCACCACGGTCAACACCACGACCGGGGCGATCTGCGAGCCCGGGCAGCTCGACTGGAGCGGCCAGCCGTCCGCGAGCTTCACGACCGGCACCTCCAGCACGGCGCAGCCGGCCGCCAACCCGGGCCTGCACGTCACGGTGTCGCACGGCTGCTCCGGTGACCTGGGCGTAGCCGCCTCGCTGGCCAAGACGTACGCGTATTACGCGGCCAAGTCCGGCGACACCACCGCGCAGACCCAGGCGCAGAACATCATCGACGTCATCCACCAGTTCTACGGCGACTCGCTCGGCTTCTCGGCCCCCGAGGCCCGGACGGACTACAAGGACTTCACCATCCCCTTCAACACCACCAACTTCGAGGGCCTGTTCATCCCGTCCGGCTGGACCGGCAGCTACCCGAGCCTCGGCAACACCCCCATGACCTCCGCCGACAACACCTTCCTGTCCATCCGCCCGTGGTACACCAGCGTCGCGAACTACCCCGAGGTGCAGAACTACCTGGACACCGGCACCGTTCCGTCGTTCAACTACCACCGGTTCTGGGCCGAGGCGGACATCGCGACGGCGTTCGACACGTTCGCCTTCCTGTTCCCGACCGTGTCCCCGCCGGCCAGCGCCACCACCACGGTCACGGTCACCAACCCCGGTACCCAGACCGGCACCGTCGGCACCGCTGAGAGCCTGCAGGTCCAGGCGTCCGACTCCGCCAGCGGCAAGACCCTCACCTACAGCGCCACCGACCTGCCGTTCGGCCTGTCGCTCAGCTCCACCACCGGGGCGATCACCGGCACCCCGACCATGGCGGGCACCTACCTCACCACCTTGACCGTCAACGACGGCAGCGGGGCGTCCTCGGTCAACCTCAACTGGACCATCAACCCGCAAGGCACCGGCAACATCGTCACCGTCACCAAGCCGGCCAACCAGACCAGTACCGTCGGCACCGCCGCCAGCCTGCAGATCCAGGCAACGGACTCCGCCGCCGGCCAGACCCTCACCTACGCCGCCACCGGCCTGCCCACCGGCCTGTCGATCAGCGCCTCCACCGGGCTGATCTCCGGCACCCCGACGACCACCACGGGCAGCCCGTTCAGCATCACCGTGACCGTCAGCGACACCACCGGGGCAAAGGGCACGGCCGCCTTCACCTGGACCGTCAACCCGCAAGGCACCAACACCATCACGGTGACCAACCCGGGCAACCAGACCGGCACCGTCGGCACCGCCGCCAGCCTGCAAATCAGGGCAACGGACTCCGCCGCCGGCCAGACCCTCACCTACGCCGCCACCGGCCTGCCCACCGGCCTGTCGATCAGCTCTACCACCGGGCTGATCTCCGGCACCCCGACGACCACCACGGGCAGCCCGTTCAGCGTCACCGTGACCGTCACCGACACCACGAACGCGAGAGGGACGGCCGCGTTCACCTGGACCGTCAACCCGCAAGGCACCAACACCGTCACGGTGACCAACCCGGGCAACCAGACCGGCACCGTCGGCACCGCCGCCAGCCTGCAGATCCAGGCAACGGACTCCGCCGCCGGGCAGACCCTCACCTACAGCGCCACCCTGCCGGCCGGCCTGTCGATCAACTCCGCGACGGGGCTGATCTCCGGTACCCCGACCACGGCAGGAACCTCCAGCGTCACCGTGACTGTCACCGACACCACGAGCGCGAGGGGGACGGCCACCTTCACCTGGACCATCAACCCGGCTAGCACCGGCGGCGCGTGCCACGTCACTTACACCCTGAACAGTGCGTGGACGTCGTCGCCGAATGGCTTCGTGTCCCAGGTGAGCATCCAGAACACCGGAACGACAACGATCAACGGGTGGTCGCTGACCTTCACCTGGCCGGGCGATGAGGTGATCACCACGAACTTCAATGGTGGCTTCTCCCAGACCGGGGCGAACGCGACCCTCACCAACGCTAGCTACAACGGCACCCTCGCGCCGAACGCCAGCGTCAGCGTCGGATTCCAGGGCACGTGGACCAGCAACCACGCTAACCCGACGTCGTTCAAGATCAACGGCACCACCTGCACCTGACCGGAGAACCTGACCCCCGGGCCACCCGCTGGCCCGGGGAGCAGGTCCGGTTAACCCGTCCGCCGGGGTCATCTTGACCCCGGCGGACTCGCATATGCGCGTACAGGGTTAAGGGCACGCCTTGTCGAAGGCGGCGCCATCGCCTTGCACCGTGGCCATGCTCGGAAGCGGCACCGCTCCGCTTTGCGACTCGACCAGGGCGGTGTAGTCGTCGGCGAGGGCGGTCATCACCTTGGCCACGGCCGGGTGCGTCTCTCGCTGCGCGGCGGCGTTGAGCGCGCTGGCGAAGTTCGTGAAGTCCTGGTTGATGGCGGACTGGCTGCTTTGGTCCTTGCCCTGCCGGGCCTGCAGGACTTGCGCGGCCCGCCGCGCGGCGACGCAGGCCGGGTCGGGAGCGGGCGGCCCGTTGAAGGGCGCGCTCGTC
>JAICUO010000644.1 GCA_025935815.1 Streptosporangiaceae bacterium | reverse complement strand
GCAGCCCGAAGCCACCGCGGGCGGGCGTGCTCGGCTCCTCCCAGGCGTAGGTCGCGGCCAGGTCGGCGTGGTAGTCGAAGCTCATCGCCGCCCCGACCGCGGCGAACGTGGCCCCGGCGTGCAGCACGCCGGACTCGCGCGGCCACAGCTGGCTGACATCCTCGCCGCGCTTGCGCAGCTCACCGGCCAGCGCGCGCAGGTACCCGGCCCGCTCGGAGTGCGTCATCCGCGGCCACGGGCCGCTATCGAAGGCCGCCCGCGCGGCGGTGACCGCTCGGTCGATGTCCGCGGCTTGCGCCTCGGCGACGCTGAAGTACGCCTTCTCGGTGCCCGGGTCGATGACGGTGATGGTGGACGCGGACGAGGGCGTCACCCACTGCCCGCCGATGAAGAAGCGGTCCGCGTGCCGGATGGGAGCCGCGCCCGCTGGAGTGGCTTCGCTCGTGAGGCTCATGATCGCGCCCTCCGGTTGGCGCTCTGGCGGCCGCGGCCGCGATAGTCGCAATGTGACTTCACCGTAGGGCGCTCCCGCCCCGCCGCCAACCGCATGCCGCGACAAACCCGGCCCCGCCCTTTTGTCTTGCTTGGCGAGACTAGCATGTGCTAAGTTTTCCTTGCATGTGCTAGCGCGAGTGTGCATAAGGTCTGCCCGGCGGGGAGCGACTGGGAGCTGATGGTAGGGACATGACCGGAGACATCTTGCTGAAGGTGCTGGCGACACTGGCCAACCCGCACCGGCTACGGGTGGTCGCCGCGCTGGCGGGCGAGCGCAACTACGTCAGCGCGCTGGCCCGCGACCTGGGCATTAGCCGTGCGCTGCTCCAGGTTCACCTGCGCAAGCTGGAGGCCGCCGGGCTGGTCACGTCATCCGTTGAGGTCTCCGCGGACGGCAAGGCGATGAAGTTCTACGAGGTGGCCCCGTTCGCGGTCGACCTCACCCCGGACACCATCAGGTCCGCCGCGCGGACCCTGGCTACTGAAGACACCGACCTGGAAGCGGAGATCCGATGAGGAACCGGACGACCATTGAGACCGTGATCATCTGCGTCGCGGCCGTCTCCATCGTGGGGATCCTGAGCGGCAACGCCCACGCGCAGAGCGCTAAGTCGCTGGTGCTGATCGTCTTGCTGGGGGTGCTCGGGCTCGGCATTACCCTCGGCTTCCGGTACCTGACCGTCAAGAAGCGGGCGCAGCTGGAGCTGACCGGCGACCAGCATTACCGGGGCCTGGCCGAGGAATACCGCCGCCTGACCGACCTGGCCATCACCGCCCAGGAGCACACCGACCTCAAGCTCGGCGAGGTCAACGTGCAGCTTGACTACCTGCGGACCCAGAACGAGTCGTTGCAGAAGATCCTCCGCGACGTCGAGTAGGCCACCCCTGCCGCGCGGATGCCCCTTTTACGACCCGGGCGGCAGGGGCGGCGCCGGCATGTCGGGCGGGACCACCGGGCCGAACGCGAGCGCGGCCGACAGCGACGGCAGCGGCGGGATCGGCGGCCGGGACCCAACGGAGGGCGGCTCCACCTGCAGGGAGCCACCGCTGCTGGCGACGCTGATCGCCCGCCGGGCGGCGGGGTCGGTGGCGACCGTGATCGCCTGCGGGCCGCCGCCGCTGTCGGCGGTCAGCGCGTACGGGCCGGCCGGCACCGCGATCAGCGCGCCGCCGCCGTCGGTACTGGTCATCACGGCGCCCGGCGCGACGGCGAATCCCAGCCAGGCGTCACCACCGCCGGTGATGACCGTCGCGGTGGGGGTGGCCAGGGCGTTGGCGTCCACTGAACCGCCCGAGGTGTCCGCCGACAGCGGCCCGTCCAGCCCGTTGACCATCAGCGACCCGCCACCGGTGCTGACGCGGAGCGGGCCGCGCAGGCCGGCCGCGTACACGGTGCCGCCCCCGGAGTCCACCGTCGTATCGGCGGTCCCGGAGACAATCACGTCGCCGCCCGTGGTGGACAAGGTGATGCTGGTCCCGCGGGGCACGGTCACCGCGAAGCTGACCGCGCAGGCGTAGGAGTCACACGCCGTGCCGTCGAGGGTGAGGAGCTTGCCGGTTACCGCGGCCATCGCGGCCAGCCCGTCCCCGTTCGGGTCCTTCTGAATGACGCCCGCCTTCGGGTCGTATCCAAGGACGCTCCCCTTGGGGAAGAACGGAAGGTCGCCACCCTTGGGGTCGTACTGGATCAGCTCGGTTACCTGGACGTGAGTGCCCGGACCAGTGCTCACCTGCACTGGCATGCCGGAGGTGAGCACGCGCAGGCCGGTCACCGGCTGCGGGACGGTCAGCGACTTGGTCATGACGCGCATCGGCTCGGCGTACTGGGCGGATCCGTTCTGGTGGGAGACGATGCCGGCGCTGGCCGCCGCGAGTATCCCCACGGTGGCGACGCCGCTGACTCGCCAGATCCAGCGGCCGCGGGGCGCGGCCGGGCGCTCGGGTGGCGCCTGCGGGGGCGCGGTCAGCGGCTGCATGGGAGATCCACGGTTAGCAAGGTCGGTCCTCCTGGCGGGCTGGTGACCTCGAGGGTCCCGTCTACGGATGCGGCGCGCCGGGCCAGCCCGGCCAGGCCGGTGCCGCGCGCCGGGTCGGCGCCGCCGGCGCCGTCGTCGCTGACGATGATGTGCAGCCGGTCTCCCGCGCGCTGCACGATGACTTCGGCCTGGCTCGCCTGCGCGTGCTTGGCGATGTTGGCCAGGCCCTCGGACACCACGAAGTAGGCGACCGCCTCGATCACGGCCGCGGGCCGGCGCTGCAGGTCTACGGTCAGCCGGACCGGGATCGGCATCCGGGCCGCCACCCCGGACAGCGCGGCGTCCAGCCCGCGGTCCTCAAGCACGGCCGGGTGCAGGCCGCGGATCAGGTCCCGCAGTTCGGAGAGCGCGGCCTTGGCCTCCTCGTGCGCCTCGGCGATGGCCAGCCGGGCGTCTTCCGTCGTCGTGGCCTGCACCCGGGCCATGCCCAGGTTCATCGCCAGGGAGACCAGCCGCTGCTGGGTGCCGTCGTGCAGGTCGCGCTCCAGGCGGCGGCGCTCGGCGTCGGCGGCGTCGACCACCCCGGCCCGGGTCTGCGCGAGCCGCTCGACGCGGTACTGCAGTTCCTCGGCGCGGCTGGGGCCGAGCAGCGGCCGCGCGATGAGGCCGTCCAGCGTGGCGAGGCCGGCGGTCAGCCAGGGTGCGGCCAGCAAGATCGCGATCCCGGCGAGGGTCAGGTAGATGCCGGGGGGCCACGCGTAAGCAACGTGGCGCAGCCAGGCCCCTGCAGGCATCCCCAGGGCCAGGAGCATGCACAAGGTGCCGATGAGGCCGGCCAGCCACGCGCCGATGGCGGCGATCCCGGCCAGGGCCAGCAGCGGAGCGGCGACCAGGTGGTACCCCAGCTGCCGCCAGGTGGCCGGCGCGCGGGCGGCGGCGACAACGCCGTGCGGGGTGAGCCGGCCGGGGACCGGCGGCTGGCGCGGGATGTCGATCCCGGCGGTGGCCCGCAGCCGGTGCCGGTGCATCCCGGTCAGCGCCGGGAGCACGAGGTAGCCCAGCAGCAGCCATGCCAGCAAGGCCAGCACGCCGACCAGGAGCAGCACATCCGCGTGGGCGCGCCGGGCGATCGCGACGAACAATACGACCGGGACGCCCATGGCGACCTGCGCGGGAATACCCCCGGCTAGGTTGATCGCCGGCCCCCACGCGTCGCGCGACCATGGCGGGCGGCGGTAGCGGTGGGCCGGCCGCCTGGCCCGCGCTGTGGTGGTGGTCATGGACCTACGGTATTTGCGCTGGGCAGCCGCGGCCATCCAGTGGAGTTCACGATCAATGGTGAAGCTGGCTATACCGGAGATCGCCCGGCGGCGCAGTAGCGTGGGGACATGCCACTGCGGGTCGTGATCGGCGAGGACTCCGTGCTGCTGCTGGCGGGCCTGACCAAGCTGCTGGAAAGCGCCGGGTTCACCGTCGCCGCCACCGCCGCCAACGCCACCGAACTGCTCGCCGCGGTCCAGGAGGCGCAGCCCGACCTGGTCATCGCCGACGTCCGGATGCCCCCGACCCATACTGACGAGGGCATCCGGGCCGCGCTGGCGATCCGCGCCCAGTGGCCGGAGATCGCGATCCTGGTGCTGTCGCAGTACGTGGAGGAGCGCTACGCCGCCGACCTGCTGAGCGCCAACACCAGCAGCATCGGGTACCTGCTCAAGGACCGCGTCGCCGACGTCGCCGAGTTCCTCGACGCCCTGCGCCGGGTGGCCAGCGGCGGTACCGCGCTCGACCCCGAGGTCGTCGCGCAGCTCCTGGTTCGCAGGGGATCAGACCCGCTCCAGGCGCTCACGCAGCGGGAGCGGGACGTGCTCGCGCTGATGGCCGAGGGCCGCTCCAACGCCGAGATCGGCGCGGCCCTGGT
>JAICUO010000045.1 GCA_025935815.1 Streptosporangiaceae bacterium | reverse complement strand
GCAAGCCCGCTGCGGCGACCTCCGGCCTGGATCCCGCGGCCGTTGTCCGCCACGGTGACGGTCAGGTACCCGTCGTCCACGTCCACGGTCACGTCAGCCTCAGTGGCGGCGGCATGGCGGGCGACGTTGGACAGCGCCTCCCGCAAGACCGCCAGCGCCTGCTCACCGAGCGCGGTGGCGAGCCGCGCGTTCAGCCCGGCGCCCAGGCGCAGCGTGGGCGCGAACCCGAGCGCCTGGGTCACCTCGTCGACCAGCGCGAGGACGTCCGCGCGCAGCGCCGGCTCCTTGGACAGGCCGCGGGCCTGCAGCGCGAAGATAGAGGCGCGGATGTCCTTGATGGTGTCGTCCATCGCGTCGACCGCGGTCTTGATCCGCTCCCGCACCTCCGGCCTGGCCGCCAGCGGCATCGTCCCCTCCAGCGACATCCCGGTCGCGTACAGCCGCTGGATCACCAGGTCATGCAGGTCACGCGCGATCCGGTCCCGGTCCTCGAAGACCAGCAGCCGCTCCGCGTCAGCGCGGCGCGTGGCCAGTTCCAGCGCCACTCCCGCCTGCGCGGCGAACGACGCCACCAGCGTGGTCACGTCCGGCGCGAACGGCTCCCGCCCCGCCCGGCGGCCCGCGATGAGCACGCCCCGGACCTTTCCGCGCGGGCCCAGCGGGAACACCACGGCCGGCCCTATGTGTCCCATCGCGGTCCGCACGGCCGCGGTGGTGCCCTCCTCGCTGGCCAGGTCGGTCACCACGAGCGGCGCGCCGGCCTCCAGCACCTTCCCCGCCAGCGATTCCGCCACGGGAACCACCAGGCCCCGGATCTCCTCCGCGCCCTCCCCCTCCGCGCACGTGACGGTCAGCCGCAGCCGGTCATCGTCGGGTATCTCAAGCGTGACGAGGTCGGCGCCTGACAACTGGAGCGCCTGCGCGGTGAGCGCGGGCAGGACCGCCTCCGGGCTGTCGCCCGACAGCAGCCGCGTGGTCACCTCGGAACTGGCCCGCAGCCAGCGCTGCTGCCGGCGCGCCTCGTCATACAGCCGGGCGTTCTCGATCGCGATGCCGGCCGCCGAGCCCAGGGCGGTCAGGACCGCCTCGTCATCCTCGGTGAACTCCCCGTCGGACCGCTTCTCGCTCAGGTACAAGTTGCCGAACACCTGGTCGCGGACGCGCACCGGAACGCCGAGGAACGCGCGCATGACCGGATGGCCGTCCGGGAACCCGGATGACTCCGGATGGTCGCCGATGTTGGCCAGGCGCAGCGGGTGGGGGTCCTTGACCAGCAGCCCGAGCAGGCCGCGACCCTCGGGCCAGTGGTGGATCGCGCGGATCTCCTCCTCGCTGATCCCCACCGGGATGAACTGCGCGAGCCGCTGGCCCTCGCCGATCACGCCCAGCGCGCCGTACTTCGCGTCGACGAGCTCGATAGCCGCCTGCACGATCCGGCGCAGCATCGTCTCCAGTTCCAAGCCGGAGCTGATCGCGATGACGGCCTCCAGCAGGCCGCGCATGCGGTCCCGGGTATCCAGCACTGCCTGCAGCCGTATCTGAAGCTCGCCCAGCAGCTCATCCAGCTGCAGGTGGGGCAGGACTCCCCTAGGCCCGGTCACATCCATGCGGTTCATGGTAGGTCCGAAGGGCCGAAAGTCCCATATCCACTGCCCACGACCCGGTGGCGCCCGCCGTGACCCGTGCCGTTCGCGCCCGGGGCGGCCGGTGCGCTCGGTGAGGCCGTCGGGCGGTCTGGCGGGGCCGATTAAGGCCGATGGTCCTTCCCAGACCGGTAGGTACGGCCCTAGTGGCTTGCCGGGCGGCGCGAGACCGTGAGAGTGCCGCCCATGGCCGACGCGAGGTGAGGTGAGGCGAGGCGAGGCGAGGCGACGACGATGGACAGCAGGCAACCGGAACCGCGAATGATGGCCTCCTGGGATGCAGACTGGCGGGCAACCGGGCCGCGATGGACAGCAAGGACATAACCCCCGGACGCGACGGCTGGCGCCAACGGCCCTAGCGGACGGGACTTATGGCCGTTACGGCGTCGCTGGCGCTGGTGGAAGACTGGAAAGCCCCAGGAGAAGGGAGTGAGCGCAGATGCCACGCACTGACATTCATTTCGACGCGATGCTGCGCCACCTGGGCGCGGCGTACTACGAGTCGCTGCACGGCCGGGCCACCCGGGCGGACGTGAGCCGAGCGCTGGACACCGTGGAGGAGCACCTGCACGAGCAGGCGCAGCGTCCTGCGTCCAGCATGGCGAAGAGCGCCCGCCATCCGGCTGATAAGCACGCCAGCCACGGCGACGATGAGCTGCGGCACTCGCACGGCTGGTCCCGCAAGGTAAGCGACGTCATGACAACATCCGTGGTCACCGTGGACCGGATCACCCCGTACAAGGAGATCGCCCACCTGTTCGCGGCCCACCGGATCAGTGGCGTGCCGGTAGTCATGATGGGCCGTGTGGTGGTTGGCGTCGTCACCGAGGCCGACCTCCTTGACGCGCAGGCCACCATTGCTCGTCGCCAGCGCTCAGGAGCCCGGCGGACCTGGTGGCCGCACGGCAGGCACCACCCGGCGCTGACCGCCGGGGAGCTGATGACCAGCCCTGCCGTCACGATCGGCCCCGGCGCCACCGTGCCCGCCGCAGCCCGCCTGATGAACACCCATCACGTCAGAAGGCTGCCGGTCGTTGATGAGAAGGACCGGATCATCGGCCTCGTCAGCCGCCGCGACCTGCTGAGCGTGTTCTTGCGCCCGGACGGGGAGATCACTGCGGACATCCGCAAGCTGCTCGACGAGATCCTGTCTGCCCCGCCCGGGGCTGCCGATGTGTCCGTGCGGGACGGGATCGTGACACTCACCGGAACGCTGAATCCGGGCACCGGACCACAAGCCGACTTGATCCCGCTAGCGGTCCGGCTGATGTGGAACGTCGACGGAGTCGTTGACGTCGTTGACCGACTCGGCGAGACCCCGGCTGACGGGCGGGATGAGACCAAGGGGCTACTGGCTCAGCTGGCCAGGGAAGGAGACCAGGACCAATGAGCACTCCTGTCAAGGACGTGATGACCAGCCGCGTGATCTGGATGGATGAGGACACGCCGTTCACGGTCATCGCCCGGGCCTTCGAGGACGCCCGGGTCAGCGCGTTCCCGGTGCTGGACCCGGCGGGCCGCGTGGTCGGCATCGTCTCGGAGGCGGACCTGCTGGCCAAGCTGGCGCTCGCCGACGGCGACGGCGACATGCCGGGGATGATCGGCGGCATCCTGCGCCACCAGCAGGTGAAGAAGGCCAGCGCGACCACCGCGGCCGAGCTGATGACCGCCCCGCCGGTCACCGTCGCCCCCGGGGACACCGTCGAGCACGCCGCCCGGCTGATGTACCTGCGGCGGGTCAAGCACCTCCCGGTCATCGACGCCGACGGTCACCTGGCCGGCATCGTCAGCCGGGCCGACGTGCTGTCGGTCTTCAGCCGCCCTGACGCCGGCATCCGCGAGGAGGTCCAGGCCGACGTGGCGCTCAGCGCCTCCCCGGCCGATTCGATCAGCGTGGCGGTCAGCGACGGTATCGTGACCCTCGACGGGACCGCGCACGCCGCCCAGGCCGTGCGCGACATCGCCCGCCGGGTACGGCACATCGAGGGCGTCGTCGCCGTCCGCGACCGGGTCAGCTGCCCGCCTCCCAGCCCAGCCGGCTTCGACGTCCTGGCCAGGTTCCCCGTCGACTGAGGCGAACAGGCGGGCAGAGCGCGCACATAGGGACCATGGTCCTCGCCGGAGGTGACTCTTATCCCTGCGTGCCCGGCCAGGCGGGGCGGCACGGTGGGAGGGCCAAAGCCGGCACCGCTCAACCCGGGAGCACCGGAGAGCCTGGAGAAAGCCCGCTATGAACAATCCCCTCGCTGTTGACCTCAACTCGCCCGGCAGCTACCTGAACTGGTCGATCTTTACCGTATCGGTGGCCAACCTGGTGCTCATCGCCGTCATGGTGGCCATCTTCGGCGCGGCACTGCTGCTGCCCTTCCCGGGCCGACGTCGTGCTGGCGGAGACGATATGACCGGCTTCCGTGCGGCCCCGGTCGCCGAGGACGCCGCCCCCGGCGCAGGCGACGCTGCCCCCGACATCACCGCCCCGGCAGTCGATGGCGGCGCGCTCGCCGAGGACGCGGGCATGTGGACCGCCCGCGCTCGACGGCTCGCGCTGCGCCAGCTGCCACCGGGCAAGCTGCTGCCGGACCGGCAGCCGGCCTACGTCGCCTCCTGGGTCTACGTGTTCGGCGTGGCCACGCTCGCCGCCCTGGGCATGGCGATCATCAGTGGCTTCACCATCGCGCTGGGCGGGACCGACTGGTGGCACACCAACCCAGTCGGGCACTTCTTCAACAGCGTTCACCTGTGGAGCGTCGAGTTGTTCATGGCCTTCATGGTCATCCACCTATGGGGGAAGTTCTGGATGGCCGCCTGGCGCGGGCGGCGGGCGCTGACCTGGATCACCGGGGTCGTCGCGTTCGGCGCCTCGATCGTGGAGTGCTTCACCGGCTACCTGTCACAGCAGAACTTCGACTCCCAGTGGATCGCGACCAACGGCAAGGACGCGTTCAACGCGGTGGGCGTCGGCGCGTTCTTCAACTTGATGAACTTCGGCCAGATGCTGCTGTGGCACGTCGTGCTGATCCCGCTGCTGCTGGTCGCGCTGGTCGGCGCGCACGTGCTGCTGGTCCGGGTGCGGGGCGTAAGCCACCCGCTGCCCGCATCGCGGCCCGCCGGGCGCTTCCGGCTCCGGTCCCCCCTTGAGCGCAAGGCGGCCCGGGCGGCCCAGCGCGCCGCCGACGGCGCCCCCTGGCGAGGCCCGACACGGCGGTACGACATCCTCAAGGAGGGCACCATCGCGTTGGGGATCGCGGCCGGCCTCACGATCGCCCTGGCGGTGGTGGTCTCCTCCCCTGACATCCCGCCGGTCACCGTGCGCAGCTGGGTGCAGGTCGCGCCCGCCGACTTCCTGGCGACCGCCGCGACCGAGCTGGACGGATCGAGTCTCACCGCCGGCTACGGCCCGCCGTACAACAGCAACGGCACGCCGCAAAGCGAGGCGTTCGCCCCGGCGAACATCGCCGGCGTCCGGCAGCCGATCGACCCGGCCAAGACGTTCGTGCTCGACCCGCTGGCCACGGCCGCGCCCACCGACCCGCAGTTGGCGGCGGCGCTGCGCCAGTACACCGCCGCCTCGGCGGACCAGCAGGTCAAGTGGGCCATGAGCTACGGGGAGGCCGTCAAGAAGGTGACGTTCGTCAACGGCAGCCCCGTGGTCCCCGCGGCCGACGACGGCCCGGTCCCGGTCCTGATGGCCACCGAGCTGACCCTGGCCCGCAGCGGCGGCATCGACGCGGCCCTGTCTGCGCAGCAGCCCTTCTACGGCACCGACTTCACCAAGCCGCTGCTGTTCCTCGAAGACGGGCAGTACTACGCTGACCAGGCGACGAGCCAGAACCTGACCGGAGACCAGTGGGGCGTCATGAACGAGACTGGCAGCTACCCCGGCCAGCCCTGGCTGTGGCTGTATCAGCTGTGGTACCACGTCCCCGGCTGGAACAACTCGGCCAACGTCGACCTCATCGCCATCTACATGACCGGCCTGGCGACGCTCTTGCTGCTGCTCGTCCCGTTCATCCCCGGCCTGCGCGACATCCCCCGCTGGATCCCGGTGCACCGCC
The DNA here is from genome assembly GCA_025935815.1 of Streptosporangiaceae bacterium. GTDB lineage: Bacteria > Actinomycetota > Actinomycetes > Streptosporangiales > Streptosporangiaceae > Trebonia. The sequence goes on along the minus strand of JAICUO010000045.1, from coordinate 14,618 downwards.
TCATCTGGCGCTCGACAGTCAACCCCAGGTTATGACGTAACGATCCCTGGCTGACCGCTCCCCCGCGGACCGCGCCCGGCCGTCGCGCCGGGCGCGGTCGCGCCCGGGAGCACTCGTCACGATTTCTTCACGCTTGGCTGGTAGACCTGCTCGGCGAGCGCTGAATCTACCAAGGGGGTCGCATTGCGGGTGGTCTCATGCCGTGCCCGGTGCCGTGCCTCCCGGTGACGGCGCCCGTGGGTCATCCGGGCGGGTAGGTTCGGGAGCTGTGCGGATCTTGGTCGCCGAAGACGACGAGGGGCTGGGCGCGGTCTTGGTGCGCGGCCTTCGTGAGCAGGGCTACGTAGTGGACCTGGTTCCCGATGGCGAGACCGCGGCCTCGTACCTGACGTTGTACCAGTATGCGGTGGCGGTGGTGGACTGGCGGATGCCCAAGCTGTCCGGCCTGGACCTGGTGGCCCGCATGCGCCGGGAGGGGTCAACCGTGCCGGTGCTCATGCTGACTGCCCGGGACACGCCCGCGGACCGGATCACCGGCCTGGATGCGGGGGCCGATGACTACCTAGTCAAGCCGTTCAACTTCGGCGAGCTGCTGGCCCGGCTGCGCGCCCTGCAGCGGCGCCCGGCGGATGCCCGCCCGCCGGTGCTGGCCCTGGGTGAGCTGGAGCTCGACCCGGCGACGCGCGAGGTGCGGTTCGGCGGCCATCAGCCCGCCCTGACCGGGACCGAGTTCGGCATCCTGGAGATCTTGCTGCGGCGCGCGCCTGGCGTGGCCGACCGGCGCATGATCGCCCTGCACGCCTGGGACGTCGAGTCCGACGCGTTCGGCTCCAACACGATCGACGTTCACCTGGCCCGGCTGCGGTCCAAGCTGGCCGGCGCGGGCGTGCGGATCGAGACCGTCCGTGGGGTCGGCTTCCGGATCGTGCCAGGGTGAGGATAGGCCATGCGGCCAAGGTGGCCGCCGTGACCACGGCGGCTATCTCGGTGGTGTACGTGGCCTGCGTCGCCGTGCTGAACCTGGTCATCTCCGGCCACCTGGCCGCGCAGGCCGATGCCCGGCTCGGTGCCCGGCTGGACGAGTTGCGGCAGCATCCGGCCGGTATCACGCAGGTGCGCCGTCCCGGCATCGCGTCAGACGCCGATGATGCCTTGCCGGTCTTCAGCTGGCTGGCAGGCGCGGGCGGCCGCGTGGTCGCGAGCACCCCGGGCGCCCCGGCGCTGCCGGCCAGGCTGATCGCCGGCGCCCGGGACGGGCAGACGGTCACCGCGCCCCTGGGCCGGTCGGGTGCGTTCCGCCTGAAGCTGGCCAGGAATGGCGCAGGCTGGCTGGTGGCCGGCCTGAGCGTGGCCGGCGACCGGCGGACGGAGCGCCTGCTGCTGACCGGCGAGGTTGCGGCCGGCCCGGTCTTGCTGCTGGCCATGTTCGGCGGCTCCCTGCTGATCGGGCTGCGGGCCCAGGCCCCGGTGGAGCAATCCCGGCGCCGCCAGCTGGAGTTCACCGCGGATGCCTCGCATGAGCTGCGCACCCCGCTGAGCGTGATCCGGGCCGAGACTGACCTGGCCCTGTCCAGCCCGCGTGCGGCGGCCGACTACCGTGACACGCTGGCCAGGATCCGGGCGGAGAGCGACCGGCTGCGCCGGCTGGTGGAGGACATGCTCTGGCTAGCACGGTTCGACTCCCATCCTCCGCGCCGGGATGAGGGCCCGGTCGACCTGGCCACGCTAGCCCGGGCCTGCGCCGACCGGTTCCGGTCGGTCGGCCCGGCCGTAACCACGGACGTCACCGCCGAGCCCGCCCTGATCAACGCCCCGCCAGAGTGGGTTGACCGGCTGGCCGGGGTGCTGCTGGACAACGCGTGCCGGCACGCCGGGCCGGGCGGCCGGGTCCGGATCGCGGTCGGCGTGAGCGGAAGCCGGGCCACGCTGACCGTAGAGGACAGCGGTCCGGGGATCCCCGCGGACCAGCGGCCCCGGCTGTTCGACCGGTTCTCCCGGGCCACGGAGCAGGGATCAGGGGTCGGCCTGGGCCTGGCGATCGGAGACTCGGTAGTCCGGTCCACCGGAGGCCGCTGGGAGGTAGGCGACTCGCCCCTGGGCGGCGCGCGGCTAGCGGTGTCCTGGCGGCACGCCTAGCCGCAACGAACCCGGGGCCGGTCGCCCGGGGGCCCGCGCCAGCCCGCCGACGTCACGGTTCCGTCACGATCCCTGCCTAGCGGGGACCGGCCTAGAAGCAGGACCCTGGTTCCCACTGGCCCGCGAGGTGGACGGTGAGCAGGGCGATCACCAGGCCGGCGAGGAGCGAGGCAGTCAGCAGGGCCAGGCGGATACCACGGCCGCCGAGGACTTCCGCCGCCCGGCGGGCGTGCCGCCGGGCAGCCGCGCTCCCGCCGGCGGCGCTCCCGGCGGCGGCGCTCCCGGCGGCGGCGCTGCCGGGGAGCGCGACGCCGCGCGCCTCGGCGGCCAGCAGCCTGGGCAGCCGCCACGCGTAGGCGAGCACGTGGATGAAGGCGAACAACGCCCAGGCGATGAACGAGATCCGGTGTACCTGGAGCCAGCCCCCAGGCGATCCGGTGTCACCGGGACCGGTGACCGCCAGCATGATGCCGGAGCCGAAGACGCACGCCGTGAGCAGCATGATGACCGGCCCGATCACCCGAGGCAGCGGCGCGGGCGGCCCCTTGCGCCGGTACGGCTCGTTCCTGGCGTAGTAGCGGGCGAAGCGGTAGAGGACTGACCCGGCCTTGAGGGTGACCGGGCCGAGCAGCAGCATGCCGAGGAAGACATGCAGGGTTAGCAGGTGGCCGATCCGGACGATGGTGTAGCACTCGACGAGCAGCCCGGCCAGCAGCACCGCCCCCGTCATGCCGGTCAGCCGCTCGTTGCCCTCGGCTCCGCCGGAGCGCTGAGCAGGCACGGATGGCTGAAGTGGCGGCCGCTCGGTAGTACTCACGCCCTCCATCGTGGCCGCACGGCGAGGCACCGGCCATATAGCCAGAACCACTCTTGCCATGCACCTAGGTCCACTATTTGCCGTGGTGCTGGGTTGATCACCGGCGGGTCCCCGGCTCAATGGCGCGCAGGCCCGCGCGGCGATGGCGCCGCCGCGCCAGCAGCCCGGCTGGCGGACCGAGGCCCAGGGACACGCACCCGCCGCCGGCCGCCGAGCGGCCTACCGTCATCGTCTCGCCCGATGCCTCGGCGACGCGCCGGGCGATGTCCAGTCCCAGGCCGGTAGAGCCGCCGCCGGACTGACCGCGCCGGACCGGGCTGCCCGGCGGGAAGCCTGGCCCGTCGTCCGCCACGACCAGCCACGCGCCGCCGCTCGCGCGGTGGCTGAGCCTTATCGCGAATGACACCCCCTCCGGGGTGTGCGTGAAGACGTTCTCCAGCAGGACGTCGGCGCAGGCCGCGAGATCCTCGCGGGATGCCTGGACGATGACCGGCTCCGCGGGTACCTCGACGCTCATGTGGCGATCCTGGTCCTCGGCGAGCGGCCGCCAGAACGCGGCCCGCTCGGTGACGACCGCGGCCGCGTCGCACGGGATGCCCGGCGGCAGGCCGCCGCGCTGCCGCCGCGTCTGCTGGATGATGTCGCTGACCGTGCGCTCCACCGCGGCGACGTCATCGAGGAGACGCTCGTCCTGCAGCGACTCGGCGTCGATGCGCAGTGCGGTCAATGGCGTGCGCAGCCGGTGCGACAGGTCGGCGGCGCTCTCCCGTTCGTGGGCCAGCAGGTCGTCGATGCGGGCCGCCAGCCGGTTGAGGCCGTTCGCTACCCGGCGGACTTCGAGCGGGCCGGTGACCGTCGCGCGGGCCGACAAGTCGCCGGTCGCCAGATGGTCCGCCGCCAGTGCTACCCCGGTCAGCGGCCGGACCAGCGACCGGGCCAGCTGGTCGGCGACGGCCACGCTGAGCAGCAGCAGGAAGGCTCCGATGCCGAGCAGCAATAGCCATGCCCGCGTGACACCGTGCCGCAGCACCGCCTCGGGGACGAAGGAGCGGATCACCGCAGTCCCGCCGGACAGCCCGCCCACCGCCACCAGGACCTCGACCCCGCCGGGGACCGATGAGCTGAACGACCTCTTCTCCCGTAGCGCCAGCAAGGCGCCCGGTGACTTGGGCACCGGGATGCCCGCCTGGGCGCCGTCCGGGAGGAAGACCGTGACCGACGCGTTGCTCGCCGCATTGACCTGCGCCACCGCAAGCCGCAGCTCTCGGTCGCTCATGGCTGTGACCAGCGCGGCCACCGACTGGGCCTCGACCATGGCGTTGGAGGTCGCGTGGTCGGCCGCGAGCGTGCGAAGGACAAGCGCGAACGGCAGCAAGAACGAGACGAGGACGAGCGAGGTAGTGGCCACCACCACCGCGACTATCCGGAGCCTCATCCCGGCGGGATGCTCCGTCCGCCCCGGGGGGATGCTCCGTTCATCCCCCCGGGCGGCAGGAGCTTGATCCCGACCCCGCGGATGGTGTGCAGGTACCGGGGGCGCTGGGCGGTCTCGCCGAGCTTGCGGCGCAGCCATGAAATGTGCACGTCCACGGTCTTGTCCGCGCCGCCGTAGGGCATCTGCCAGACATGCGTTAGCAGGTCGCGGCGGGTCACCACCTGGCCCGCGTGCACGGTCAGGTAGTGCAGCAGGTCGAATTCCCTGCGGCTCAGGTCCAGGGGCATTCCGTCCAGTGCCGCCTCGTGCGCGTCCGGGTCGAGCAGCAGGTCGCCCACCTCGAGCGGGCCGCTGGCCTTCCCGCCTTCCTGGCCGCTGCGGCGCAGTACCGCCCTGATCCTCGCCTCGATCTGGCCGACGCCGAACGGCTTGATCACATAGTCGTCGGCGCCGGCGTCGAGCACCCGGATGATCTCCTGCTCATCGTCGTGCGCGGTGACGACGACCACGGGCACCGCGCTTACCGCGCGCATCATCCGCAGCGCCTCGTAGCCGCTGAGGTCGGGCAGCCCCAGGTCCAGCAGGATGAGGTCGGGCGGGGTGTCCAGGACATGCCGCAGCGCGGCCATCGCGCTGGCCGTGGAGGCCACCGCGTACCGGCGATTTACTTAGCGCGGGCTTAACCTGCCCTTAGCATTGCCCGTGCGACGTTATAGCGTGCATAGCCGTATCCTCTTCGGTGCCGCGGCCTGGCTACTGGGGGCGGCGACCGCCACCACCGGGAGCCTCCTGGCGGTCTCGCTGCTCGGCCAGGGCATCACCGGCAACTCAGCCCAGCTGCTAACCCAGGACGCGGTGAACAGCGCGCTCGCGAGCGAGGCCGCGCAGGGGCCCGCTCCGGGGGCACCGCCTGCCTCCCCCTCCGTCCCGCCGCCCAGCTCGCAGCCCGCCGCGACCCCGTCCCCGGTGCCCACCTCCGCCTCACCCCGGCCGGCTACGGTTGCCACCACCCCGCCGGCGCCGCCCCCCTCGCCGACGTCAACGGCGCCGCCCCCGTCGTCCGGTGGGGGCGGCGCCGTGCTCACCTCGGCGGGCGGGGAGGTGGTGGCCACCTGCCAAGGCGCGCAGTCCTACCTGGTGTCCTGGTCACCGCGGCAGGGCTACCAGGTAGGCGATGTCATTCGCGGACCGGCCCTCACCGCGCGAGTGACGTTCGAGTCCCGCGCGAACCGGCTGACCATGGCGGTTTCATGCTCAGCCGGCGTGCCGTCGGCCATGTCGCACACCTGGACCGGCGACGAATGAGTCATCGGCCAGCAGGGCCAGGGTCGGGCAGGCGTCCGCGGCCCGCCGGGCGTGGCCCGCGAGCGCTTGCGGCACCATCTCGCTAGCGAGCAGGGGGTACCCCCACGGGTCCAGCGTGATGAGCTCCGGCAGCAACTCGGCGCACATGCCGTGCCCCGTGCAGGCGATCGGGTTGACGCGCAGCCTCATAGGTCCTCCCCGGGCAGTGGCAGCAGCGGCTCGCGGGTGATGCCCCGGCACGGGCCCGCCACGTCATGCTCTCGCGCGTCCCTGGCCGCCACCCGCACCGCGCTGCGGATCAGCTGGGTGACCCCGTCCGGGTGCTTGCACGCGCCGCGGCGTTCGACCAGCGGGAGGAGCGCGGCGAGCTGGCGCCCGGCCCGGCCGCGCCCGCCGTGGTAGGCGAGGTCGGCCATGGCGTTCGCGAGGGCGGGCAGCCCGAACACGCACGGCCCGCACTGCCCGGCGCCCTCGTCGGCCAGGTAGCGGACGATCCGCGCGGTCTCGGCGAGCAGGCACGAGGACGCGGGCAAGGCGATGACCATGCCCGCGCCCAGCGCGCCGCCCGCCGCCTTCAGCGCAGCGTGCGTCATCGGCACCGGCCATGCCGCGCCAGCTGGCAGCCAGGCGCCGAAGTACCCGCCGACCAGCAGCGCCTGTGGCTGCTCGGCCAGCCCGCCCGCGCGCGCCACCGCCTCCCCGACCGGAGTGCCCAGCTCGATCTCGTAGACGCCCGGCCGGCGGACCGCTCCGCCCACCGTGACCAGCATCGTGCCCGGCGCGGCCGGCAGCCCGGCGGACCGGAACCAGCGGTCCCCGTACCGGGCGATGAGCGCCAGGTGGGCGAGCGTCTCGACGTTGTTCACCAGCGTGGGGAGGCCACGGACGCCGCGTTCCTGCGGCCGGGGCGGCGAGAACGCGGGCTTGGCGGCCCCGCCGTTCAGGTACTGCACCAGCGCCGACTGCTCGCTGGCGACGTACCGCCCCGGAACGCCGCTCACCTGGATCCGGACCGAGTCCTTCCGGGCGGCGACCGCCGCCTGCAGGCTTTCGAGCAAGCTCGCCTCGTGATCGTGCACGCACAGGTAGGCGTCCCTAGCGCCGATCGCCGCGGCCGCCGCGGCAAGCCCGTCCAGGACCAGGTGCGGCAGCATGGTTAGCAGCAGCCGGTCCTTGCTGGACGCTGGCTCGCCCTCGCAGCCGTTGGCCACCACGACTTTGCTGCCGCGCCCGCCCGCCACGATGCGCATCTTCCGCCCGGTGGGGAACCCCGCCCCGCCCCGGCCAGTCAGGCCGGCGGCGTCCACCACGTCGATGAGCCGGCGTCCCACGGCGGGCAGCGGGCCGTGCTGGCGATGGTGGTCAGGCAGGCCAGCCGGGCCGTAATAGGACAATCCCGCCAGCAGGCGCGGCCCGGCGCGATGGCCGACTGTAATCGTGTTCACTGTGCTCCGAAGGAGAGGACACGCCAGGCGGCCACCGCGCCGACGCCGCCCAGGCAGGCCAGCGTCACGGCGATTACCCAGGTAACCGACCGGTCGGTGCCGATGCCCAGGCCGTGCGCGATGGCCACCGGCCAGCAGGCGTAGGCCAGCCAGTGCAGCCGCCGCCAGGCCCGGTACCCCAGGCGGCCGCGGAGCAGGCTGGTGACGACGAGCGCGATGATCAAGTCGAGCGCCACGGCGCCCAGCGACAGCCACCCCGCCTTGTACGAGGACGCAAACGGGACGAACGCGGCGGCCAGCGATATCGACGTGTAGCTGTCCAGCACCGTGGTGCCGATGTGCAGGGCCAGGAACGCCAAGACCATCAGGGAGATGCTGCGGTGCATGCCCTGGGTAAGGAACCGCGGCCAGCGGGCGCTGCTGAACCGGCCGGCCACCAGGAGCCCGAAGAGCACGCTCCCGGTCAGCAGCAGCATGGACACCAGCCCGGTCGCCCGCGTGGCGTACCACAGCCCCGGCCCGTGCAGGTCGATGCTCATGCGCCACTGTCCGGGGCGCGGCTACCTGGTCCCTGGCCGCCAGGGGCGGGCCAGTCCGCGACCGTCACCACGCCCCCGTCGTGCCTGACCAGCCGGGCCGGCAGGCACAGCTCTCCCAGCCACGTCACCGCCCGCTCGCCGCGCACGATGGCGGCGGTGCTCGCGATGTTCGCGGCAACGCACGTGCGCGCCGCGACGCTGACCGTACGCCAGCAGGAGCGCGCCGGCATTCCGGTGCGCGGGTCGACGATGTGATGCAGCCGGGCGTCACCACGCCGCCACGCCCGGCCGAGCACGCTCGAGGTAGCGAGCCCGCCGTCCCTGATCACGATCTCCTGGCTCGACTGGACACTCGCGGCCTTCGAGTCGAACGTCGCGTCATCCGCCACGCCGACCAGCCACCCTTCCGCTGGGGGCGGCCCCGCCACGCTGATGTCGCCGCCCAGGTTGACCAGCACCCCGCCCCCGATGGCGGCGGCGATCGTGGCCGCCGCCCGGTCCGCGGCCAACGCCTTGGCCGTGGCCCCGAGGTCTAGCAGCATGCCCTCCGGCACCGTCACCTCCTGGCGGACGGGGTCGAGGACAACCTTGCGCCAGCCGCCTGCGGGGGCCAGCGGCTGGCGCAAGGAACCAGTGAACTGCCGGGCGGACGCGAAGTCCTGGTCATAACCCAGGGCGATGAGGGCCCGCCCGCAGGTGAGGTCGACGTCCCCGGCGGTGAGCTCGGCCGCCGCCAGTCCCGCCGACAAGGCCTCGGCGAACAACGGGCTGACCGGAACCGGGCGGCCGCCCGCGGCGCACGCCCGGCTCAGCTCGGAGTCCGCGCGAAACCGCGAGCACGCGACGTCGATCGCCGCCAGTTCCGCGGTGAGCAGGTCCCGGGCGGCGTCGAGGCCGCCCGGCTCCGCGACGAGCAGCGTGACGAACGTGCCCAGCGCATTGGAAGTGTGGCGGCCGAGCGTGCCCGCCGGCATCAGCCCCCTCCGTGGGACGTGCTCGTGGCGGTCGGCGCGGGGGACGAGGCCTTGGGCGCGGGCGCCGGCGTGGTGGCGGGCGGCGCCAGGGTGTGGCTAACGGCCGGGCTGGGCGCCGGGGCGGACGACGGCTTGGCGGCGGCTGTGGTCGCCTGCACGGTCCGCTGGCTGCTTGGCCGCGTGGCCGCCCGCGGGCCGGGCCGCGTGCTCGCGAGGCCCTGCGGCTTCGCGGAGGCCTGTCCGGCAGCGGGCGCCGGGGTGGTCGCTGCCGGCGACCCCGGCGGCACGGTCTGCACGTTCGCGGCCGGCGCCGGTGCGGTGCGCGCGAACACGATCGCGAATCCCACCGTGGCCAGCGTCCCGAGCTGAGCGGTCCGCCAGGTCAGCCGGCTCAGCCGGCGCAAGCCCAATTCCCGGGCCTCGGCGGGGGAGTCCTCGTAACTGTCTCGCATGCGGCGATCTCACCAGCGCGCGCGTTAAGAGGGCGTGAAGAGCGCCTCAAGAAGTCGTTGCCGCCCGCCCGCCCAAGGGCGCCGTCTTGCGCCAAGGTGCAGCCGGCTTGCGCTGCTCCGCCATAGCTTGTTGAAAGACCCCATTCCAGGGTAGTCCGAGTTGGTTGAGCCGACCGGAATTGGGTTCTCGTCCTGTCCCTGCGGAGCAGGCGGGCTCACGGTTCCGCGCCGGACCGTGACTGCACTCGCCCGGCGAGCCGAGGAGATAGCCAGTATGGCCAGCAAGGATACGATCGGATCAACGCCGCCCGAAGAGGATCCGGCGTTGTCGCGCCCGCAGGAGCCGGACAGTTCCCACCTCGCTGCTGAAGATCCCGGATACCTCACCAGGACAGGGGAGGCTGTCGGCGAGGACGGCTCAATCGCTCCCATCATCGGCGGTCTGCCCGCCGTTGAGGGGTCGGCCTGGGATGTCGGCGCTCCCCTGGATGAACGCGGCGCGGACCTGGCGGACAAGGAAGGCAGCCCGCCAGACCAGGCTAGTAGCGAAGGCACGCGCAGCGGCTGAACGCGGCGGCCGACTGACTGCGGCTACGGCTTCGCGGCCACTCACTGGCTGGTGCCGTAGCTTCCTCATCGTGCCCACCTTCGTTGCCGGTGATCCCGCGGCCTCGCCCGGGGCTAGCTGATAAGGCTGCCCAGGGTTACCGTCACCGTGGTCTCGGTGCCGCCGCGGGAGACCTGTGCCTGCACACTGTCGCCGGGCTTGTGCGCGGCCAGGATTGATTGCAGGGCGGCCACCGACGGGACCGGCTGGCCGGCCAGGGCCATGATGATGTCGCCCGGCTGGATGCCCGCGATGGCGGCCGCGCCGCCCGCGGCCACCGCGACGATGCCCACCCCGGCCGGCTGGCCGGCGGCATCGGCGACGGTCTGCGCGGTGATGCCGAGGGAGGCCCGGCCGGAGCTGGTGACCTTCCCGGCGGTGATCAGCTGGGCGGCGATGCTGGTGACGGTGTCGGACGGGATCGCGAATCCGATCCCGGCCGCGGCGCCGCCCAGCTGCGGGCTGGTGGCGGCCAGCGTCGGGATGCCGATCACCTGCCCGGCCAGGTTCACCAGAGCGCCGCCGCTGTTGCCGGGGTTGATCGGCGCGCTGGTCTGGATGGCGCTGATCAGCACCGCCGAGCTGCCCTGCCCCTCCGACACCGTCCGCCCGGTGGCCGACACGATGCCCTCGGTCACCGTCCCGGTCAGCCCCAGCGGGTTGCCCATGGCCAGCACGATCTCCCCGACCCGCACCGCGGCCGAGCGGCCAAGCGACGCCGGGTGCAGTACCCCGGCCCCGGCCTGCACCCTGATGACGGCCAGGTCGTCGGGGGCGAACACGCCCACGACAGTGGCCGCCAGCGTCCTGCCGCCGCTGGCCAGTCCGACCTGCAGCGTGGTGGCGGTGCCGACTACGTGGGCGTTGGTTACGATGTCGCCTTTGGCGTCGTACACGACTCCGGACCCGGAGCCCTCGCTGGTGGAGATCTGCACGACCGAGGGGAGCACCCGCGACACGACCTGCTCGTATTGCTGCTGTAGGGAAGAAGCAGGCCCTGAAGGGGCCGCGCCCGAAGCAGGCGGCGCCGACGGCGACGCGGCCGGGGATGCCGCCGCGGACGGCTGGCCGGACGGCCGGCCGCCCGGCGTGGCTGGCCCGCTGGGGCCAGCGCCGGTACAGGCCACCGCCCCCAGGAGAGCCACGATGATTCCCGCCGCGCCCAGCCGGTGCCAGGCTGCGGACCCCCGCGCCAGGGTGCGCGCTGACGGATTGTCCTTCGCCTTGCCCGGCACGTGGCTGCCGTTCACGTTGCCGCCCATCCCGGACCTCCTGTCCGCGGAAACACCATCGACACCTGGGTATCGCCCCGCCGGCCGTTCCTTCCAGGGCCATGAGGCCCGGTGATCCGGGTCCTACCGCCTCCCGCGCCGCCTGACCACTGGCACCCGCAACGGGACCAAGGACCGCTGGCAGCCGGCCAGGTACCGCGCAGAGTAAGAGCATGAGGAGCCTGCTGATCACCCGCCGGGGCGTGGCCACCGCCATCGTGGCCACCGCCATCGTGGCCGGCCTGGGGGCGTGCGGGGCCACGCGGCCGGGCAGCCAGGCATCGCCACCAGGGCGGGGAACGACGACAGCGACGCCTCCCGCGTCGCCGCCGACCACGAGTCCCTCGCCCTCGCCCTCGCCGTCACCTCACCCGCCCGCCACGAGCAGCGCGGTGCCCGCCACCAGCCCGGCCCCGCCCGCGAGCAGCCCGCCGGCCTCGGCCACCAGCCCGGCCGAGCCTGGCCTGCGGCCGGTCACCGGCTGGCTCGCCGGGAAGGACTGGACCGTCATCCCCACCGGTCGCCGCGTGGTCGCGCTGACCTTCGACGCGGGCGCCAACGCCGACGCGGTCCCCTCTATCCTGGCCACCCTGCGGCGCGAGGGCGTCCCGGCGACCTTCTTCCTGACCGGCAACTTCGTGCGTGACTTCCGCGCGGCCGCCCGGTCGATCGCCGCGGCCGGCTTCCGGATCGGCGACCACACCGTCAGCCATCCGTATCTCACCAAGCTCAGCGACGCCGCGGTCCGGCAAGAGGTCCTCGGCGGCGCAGCGCAGATCACCGCCGTGACCGGCCAGGACCCGGCGCCGCTGCTCCGGTTCCCGTTCGGCGACGCCAGTGCCCGCGTCATCGCCATCGCCAACCAGGCTGGATACGTGCCGGTCCGGTGGACCATCGACACCCTCGGCTGGGAGGGAACCGCGGGCCACATCACCCCCGCGGTGGTCGTCTCCCGGGTACTGGACGCGGCCCGTCCCGGCGCAATCGTCCTCATGCACGTCGGGTCCAACCCCGACGACCACACCGCCTACGACGCCGGCGCCCTGCCCGCGGTGATCAGCGGGCTACGCGCCCAGGGCTATTCATTCGTCACCCTGGACGCGCTCACCGGCTGAGGCCGAGCGGTTCCGCCGCCCGGACACCGGGCGGTCCCGCGACGATGGGGGGCCGACCTCGGGCTGGCCATCGTCGCGGCCATCTGCGCCGCCCACGGCGGCCGGGCAATCGCAGGCAACAGGCCCGGCGGCGGCGCCAGGGTCGGCCTGTGGCTACCCGGCGCGGCCGGGTAACCCACTTCCAGTCACCTTGCCCCGGCGGCCAGCCGCACCGGCACCCAGATCAGCGCCGCCGACAGCGCGGCAACCATGAGCCCGCCGACAACAAGCTTGACAGCCAGCCGGAACAGCGCCGGAGCGGAGACTCCAGCGTCGGCGTGCACGACCAGGCCCGCCGACGCGTCGGGGTTCATCGCCACCGCCATCCAGTCACCATCCTGCGCGGGCCACGTCAGCGCCTGAGTGCCTGTCCCGGTGGCCTGAGCAACCCAGATCCCGGCTGCCCGCGGCGGGGCGGGCCTGGCAGTGCCGTGCTGGCCGGCCATTCCTCCGGGACCGGTTCCGGTCACCGTCGTGTACGCGGTGCCGGACAGGTAGGCCGCGACCCGGTCCGCGGGACGATGAACACCGGCCTGCCCGGGCCGGCGGCGGTGACCCGCAACCTCACGTCCCCGACCAGGCCGGTCAGCAGCCAGCCCCAGCCCAGGCTGACGCGCTCACTGGCCAGCGCGCGCCCTGTGGTCGAATAGGTGGCGGTCCCCGTGGTCACGTAGCCATCGTGGCGCAGCGCCTGGTCAGCCCACACCAGGCTCGCGCCGCCGCCAAGCAGCCCGAGCGAGATCAGGGCCAGCAACGAACCGATGATCACCGTGACCACGCGCCCGGGCGCCCAGCCACCAGGGGGCAGCGCGGACCCCGGCCCTGGACTGCCACCAGGGCCGTTCGCGCCGCCGACGCCTGACATCGCTCCGGGCGGAATACCGGTAGTCATGCTCACCACCCCCTCAACTCCACGCTAGGCAGGACGCCTGCGCGGGGTCCAGGTACCTCGGTCGCGGCGGGACGGGACCTTGGCCCCGGCCTGGGCGCCTAGCCAGCCGCGATGGCGGTCGCGGTTTACGCCAGCGGTAGCCTTCCGGCGTCCGGCCCGTACCAGGGGGTGCCGTAGCAGTGAGCGCAGCGCCTGGATCACCGCGCATCTCGCGACCGCGCTCCCGGTGCCCGCCCCACTGGCGCCGGCTGACGGAAGCCGGCCTTAGACCCGCGATGCCGGGATGTTCTGCCCTGTCTGGCCGGCGGCCGCTGTCCGTCGTAGAAGGCGGAGAGCAGAGGAGGAGATTCAGATGTTGCGACTCCATGTTGGCGTGGTGGCCTTCGCGCTCATCGGGCTAGGCGCGGGCACCATCACGACAGTGACCACGGGTGCGGCGGCCGCCACGACGGCACCTGTCGTGCCCACCCTTACTCAGGTAAGCGCGGCTCATCACGCCGGCTACGACGAGCTGGTGTTCCAGTTCCGCGGTGGCATTCCGGCAAAGTACAGCGCCGGCTACGTGTCCCAGGTGATCGGGGACGCGTCCGGCCGACCCGTGCCCGTGGTCGGCAGCGCCCTGCTGCAGGTCCGCTTCGCGCCGGCCGCCGGCCACAACGAGAAGGGCGTCGTCACCTACGGGGCCCTGCGGCGTGCCTACGCGCTGCCGCAGCTCATCCAGGTGGTCAACTCGGGTGACTTCGAGTCGGTGCTCAGCTTCGGCGTGGGGCTGGCTCAGAAGGCACCGGTCACGATGCATGCCCAGCCCACGCTGAGCCGGGTGGTCCTCGATGTCCGCGTCCCGTTCAAGACGGTCTCGGTCCGCGACTACTTCCTGAACGCGCACCGGTTCGCGACCGGCACGGCCCCGTACACAGAGGCTGTGTACCGCCCGGTAATCCCGCCGGCCACGGCGTTCGGCGCGATGCAGCGGCTGTTCGCCGGGCCGACCCAGGCCGAGATGGCCCGGGGTCTGCGGTTCACCGCCTCGGGGGCGACCGGTTTCAAGAGCCTGGGCATCCGTGACGGGGTGGCCAGGGTGCAGCTGACCGGCACGATCAGCAGCGGCGGGTCCACGTTCACCATCGCCAATGAGATCATGCCGACGCTGAAGCAGTTCCCGTCGGTGCGCTGGGTGAAGATCTATGACCGGTTCGGCCACACCGAGCGGCCATCCGGGCATAGCGATTCGATCCCGTTGAGCCTGGAGCCATAGACCGGAGGTGAAGTGCGGAGCGCGGGCGGCGCCCGCCCCTGACGGGCGCCGCCCGCGCACCCTTCGCCAGGAATTGCGCACGGCTTGTCGCCGTCTCGAGCAAGTCCGCAGGATTGCGGCCTGCGCCGCCGCGGCAACGTGCTCCCACAAAGTCGCCGATCAAGGTCAGTTCTGTTCCCATCCCGGCAACCGGCTAGTACTCCAACAGCGCGTGGCGATCTGTGGCTGGCGATGCTGCGGGGCATCCGGGGCCACGGTGACGTCCCGGGACGGCCGCTCGCGTCATGATCATCGCGAGTGCCGTGAGTTATGCCGCGTATCGCGGCATAACTCACG
>JAICUO010000676.1 GCA_025935815.1 Streptosporangiaceae bacterium | reverse complement strand
TGCGCGGCTTCGGCGTGCGCGGCTTCGGCGTGCGCGGCTTCGGCGTGCGCGGCTTCGGGTGGCCGCGCGGTCCGGTCTTCGCCCGCGCAGTTGTCGCACCGCCCGCACCCGGTCGCCCCGGGATCGTCCAGCTCGCGCCGCAGGTATTCCATGCGGCACCCGTCCGTCGACGCGTAGCCGAGCATCGCCTGCTGCTCGCGGGCGCGCGTTTGCGCGACGCGCGCGTACCGGTCGCCGTCGTAGGCCCACGGCAGCCCGGTCGCCTCCCAGCCGCCGGCGACCCGGCGAACCGCGCCGTCCACGTCGAGCACCTTGAGCATCGCCTCCAGACGGCCGCGCGACAGGTCGACCCTGGTCTCCAGCGCGGCGGTGGACACCGGGCGGCCGGCTTCGGCGAGCACGGCCAGCGTCGCCCGGACCTGCTGCTCAGGCGGGAACGCCAGCGAGGCGAAGTACGCCCAGATGTCGCGATCCTCCCGGCCGGGCAGCAAGATGACCTCGGCCCGCTCGACGCCCCGCCCGGCCCGCCCGATCTGCTGGTAGTAGGCCACCGGCGACTGCGGCGCGCCGAGGTGGACGACGAAGCCGAGGTCCGGCTTGTCGAAGCCCATGCCGAGCGCGCTCGTCGCCACGAGCGCCTTGACCCGGTTCCCCAGCAGGTCCTCCTCGGCTTGCAGCCGCTGGGCCTGGTCGTCCTTGCCGCTGTAGGCGGCCACCTCGATGCCCTGCTCGCGCAGGAACGCGGCCGTCTCGTAGGCCGCCGCGACCGTGAGCGTGTAGATGATCCCCGAGCCGGGCAGCTCACCGCGGGCGAGCCGGGCGGCCAGCCAGCCGAGCCGCTGGTGCGCGGTCGGCAGGCTCACCACGGCCAGCCGCAGTGACTCCCGGTCCAGCGGGCCGCGCAGCACGAGCACGCCGGCGTCCCCGAGCCCGGTCCCCAGCTGCTCGGCGACGTCGAGGGTCACCCGCTCGTTGGCCGTCGCCGTGGTGGCCAGCACCGGGATGCCCGCGGGCAGCGCCTCCAGCAAGGTCCGGATCCGCCGGTAGTCCGGCCGGAAGTCATGGCCCCAGTCCGAGATGCAGTGCGCCTCGTCGATCACGATCAGGCCGGCCGCCGCGGTGAGCCGGGGGAGTACCTGGTCGCGGAAGCCGGGGTTGTTCAGCCGCTCGGGGCTGACCAGCAGCACGTCCACCGCGCCGGCCGCGACTTCCTTGTAGACCTGCTCCCAGTCCCCGGTGTTGGCCGAGTTGATCGTCCGCGCGTGGATGCCCGCCCGCGCGGCGGACTCGACCTGGTTGCGCATCAGCGCCAGCAGCGGCGACACGATCACGGTCGGGCCAGCCCCCCGGGCGCGCAGCAGCGCGGTCGCGATGAAGTACACCGCCGACTTCCCCCAGCCCGTGCGCTGCACGACCAGCGCGCGGCGGCGGTCGGCGACCAGGGCGCTGATGGCCGTCCACTGATCCTCGCGCAGCCGCGCCCGCTCGCCCGCCAGGGCGCGCAGGCACCGCTCGGCCTCGCCTCGAAGCTCGCTGTCACGAAGTTCCATGGGCCAATGAAACCATCGCCCGCCGACATTCGGCCCGCGACCCTGCCCGGCGATGGCGAAATCCCCGCCGGGGCGACTGAGCCGGCTAAGTCCAGGTCCGCCCACGGCCACCCGGGTCAGGTCACGTAGCCGGTCAGCAGGTAGTTCAGCAGCGCCGACTCGCCGCTGCCGACCGAGAAGCGGTGCGTATGCCCGTTGACCTCCACGACGATGCGCGACCCGTCCGCCTCCGGAGTCGCCTCGACCTTCGCGCCCGGGTCAAG
Source organism: Streptosporangiaceae bacterium (assembly GCA_025935815.1). Taxonomy (GTDB): domain Bacteria; phylum Actinomycetota; class Actinomycetes; order Streptosporangiales; family Streptosporangiaceae; genus Trebonia. Next base: position 2,326 of record JAICUO010000676.1, on the reverse strand, counting down.
GCGCGACAGGGCGGCCTGGATGTCGTCCGGCTCGGTACTGCGCATCCCTGTCTCCCGCCGAGAATGGCCGCGCCCCCGGTCAGTGGGCCGCAACGTGGCCGGGGGCGGGCCGTTTGGATAGGCACACTATGAACGATAATCGCCGCGCGCCTGATAATCGGGGGATTTCCGTCATGGAATAATTCTGATGATGGAATAATTGACATCACGACGAAAGCTTCCAGAAGCTCTGAGCGATAGAATCAAGGAGCTCGCGAACGCGGTCACCCGTCACCGCATACCGCCTGAAGAAAGCAAAAAGTTCAAGGTGATCCGTGACGTCGCGAGGATCGCGCATCATTATGACCCCGCCGAATGTTTCGGCGGTGGCTATGCGCTCATCATAGATGGTGAAGGTATTGAGCGGCCCGTCGGGCACGTATGAATCAAGCGGTATGACGCCGATGGTGACATTCGGCAGCTCCGAGAGCGATGCGAGGCGACCCATCTGGACGGCCATTACCCGGGTCTCGCACAGCTGCCAGCGGACGGCGGCCTCTGTCAGGATGAAGGTAAAGCGCTTGGCGGGGTTGTAGAGGGCGGCCTGCCGGTCAAGGCGCTTGGCTATGGCCTGGGCGTGGTCACCGGGGAAGTTCGCCACGCTCGCCATCGCGTACTCCGGGGTCTGGAGGAGCCCGGTGATCATGAGCGGCAGGAAGAACCGCGTGTGCTGCGTCTCGGCTTCGAGCGCGGACAACTCGCGCTGCTTTTGGTGCAGCCCCCGGCGAAGGGAGGCCCGCACGCCCTGGAACTCGGTGTTGGCCAGGCGGGCGAGGGCCAGGAGCTGATTGGCCCGCTCCTGGCCGGTTCCGAGCGCCGTCAGGATGCGCTCGACGTCCGACGCGGTCGCGAGGACCTTGCCCGTCTCGATCTTGGATATCTTGCTCTGCGATATGCCGCAGCGGGCCGACAGCCGCTCGCCGGTCAGCCCGGCAGCCCTGCGGGCATCGCGCAGGCTGGTAGCGAGCTCTTCCTTGCGCTGGCCAAGCTCCTCGGGTTCAAACACGTGAGGTCGCCACGTCCTGCCAGTAGTCGCGGAATGGAATGGCGGGCTTCCACGCGGCGTCGCGCCAGCCGAGGTACGCGTTCAGGTCCGGGTCATGGAGGAGCTCGCGCCCGATCTGCGTTCCGTCGGGCCGGTAGAGGAGCTGCACGACCGTGGTCTCATCAAACAGCCAGAAATCATGATCTGGCAATGACGGCTCGTCCCGTCCGGTCATGTCAAGGACGCGGATGTCCTCCCCGGCGGCGACGTTCCAGGCGAAGCCCCAGGTGAATTCGTACTCCGTGTAGTCCGTGAGCGGGCGGTACACGACGCGGACGCGCCGCATGACCTTGCCCTGGCGGCGAGCCTCCGCCACGGTGTCGAGCCATCCGTAGTGGTAGCCGGCCGGCGGCCTCCCGCCCGCCCGGAATCGCGCCAGCTCATCTTGCTCGCCGGGCATCGTGTAGACCTGGCGGAGCTCCAGTCGGAATGCTGAGCTGACGAAATCCCGGAAGCACCGTGACCAGGCTTCACCATCCAAGCGCACGGGCGGCCTCAGCGAGCAGTTCGAGCGGAATCTCCACGATGGCCTCATGGTCAGGCGTGGGATGAGCGAGCCGGTAGCCCTGAACGGCGATGGTGCCGCGATCCGTGCGATACACGGTCGGGCAGTCGCCATCCTTGCAATCCCCCGTCCCCGCGATCTTGGTCAGCTCCATCGTTCTTACCTTTCCTGCCGGAGTCTTTACCAGGACGCTACGGAGCGATTCCATTATCGTCAATGATCAGCCGAATATTCCCGCTATAGAATAACCATGCCCCGCCTTGTGGCGGATCGTCCGGCGAAAGATGCCCTTTTTGCCACGGTTCCGTCAGTCGGCGGTTCCGCCAGTCAAGGGTGGCCGGGTAGCGTAGCGGAGGACAGATCGCGCAGGGCGAGGAGGGCGGGTGCGCTGGGTTCTCGAATACTGGGCCCGTCATCACCCGGATGGCGGGCCTGGATGGCTGCGGCCCCGGCTGCGCCCCGCTACCGCGCTCTGGCTCTGGCCCCTGCTCCTGGTGGCGCTGATGGTCTTCGCCACCGAAGGGCAGCCCATCGTCTCGTGGATCGCGCACATGTACACAGGGGGCCATTAATGGATGATGACGTCAGGCCGTTCCGGATCGAGATCCCGCAGCCTGCCATCGATGACCTGCGCGACCGGCTGCGGCGGACCCGCTGGCCGGAGCCGGAGACGGTCGATGACTGGTCGCAGGGCACGCCCGTGGCCTACGCCCGCGAGCTGTGCCGGTACTGGCTGG
>JAICUO010000968.1 GCA_025935815.1 Streptosporangiaceae bacterium | reverse complement strand
GGCACCGGTATCGCCGCCGATCAGTTGACCTTCATCTTCGACCGGTTCCGGACGGGCGATAACGGGCGGTCGCGGGGCACCGGGCTGGGACTGCCGCTGGTGGCCGCGGTGGCCGCGGCCCATGGTGGCACCGTCAAAGTCCGCAGCGAGCCCGGGCAGGGCAGCGAGTTCGAACTGCTGGTGCCCATCGCCGACGAGCGGCCTAGGCTGCCGCCGATCGGCAGTAGCAAGTTACCCGGACGCGGAGGCGGTCACCTGACGTTCGGCCGCAACGTCATCAAGACAGCACGCCCCGGCCCTTGCCGGCGAGGTTGCTCACCATTACATCCTGGCTAGTGCGCTGGCCAGAAACGTTCACCGGCTCGGCTGACATTCTGCGTTGATGCTTCCACACTCGGCTATGTGGTGAACATGACGAGTGGCGGGAGGTGCGATGGCTGAACCAGTGCGGGCTCGGCGCCTGACGGATCAGGAGGGGCAGCGGCTGCTGCAGATCGTGCGGCGCGGCAAGCACGAGTCGGTCCGGGTGCGCCGGGCGATGATCATCATGGCGTCGTCCTCGGGCACGCAGGTGACGGCGATCGCCCGGCTGGTCGCGGCCGATGAGGACACGGTCCGGGACGTGATCCACGCCTTCAACGATAAGGGCCTGGCGGCGCTGGACCCTCAGTGGGCGGGAGGCCGTCCCCGCCTGATCAGTGACGAAGACATCAAGGTCATCGTCACGGCGGCCCGGACCCGGCCGGAGAAGCTGGGCCAGCCGTTCACCCGCTGGAGCCTGCGCAAGCTGGCTGGCTATTTAGCTGGCCTGGACCAGCCGGTGGCGATCGGGCGGGAGCGGCTGCGGCAGATCCTGCACGCCCGCGGGATCTCCTTCCAGCGGACCCGGACCTGGAAGGAATCCGCCGACCCGGACCGGGACGCCAAGCTGGACCGGATCGAGCATGTGACCAGCCACTACCCCGACCGCTGCTTTGCCTTCGATCAGTTCGGGCCGCTGTCCATCCGGCCCTGCCACGGGTCCTGCTGGGCGCCGCGCAAGCGGCCGGTGCGGCTGCGGGCGACTTACCACCGGACCCACGGCGTCAGGTATTTCCACGGCTGCTATTCCCTGGGCGATGACCAGCTGTGGGGTGTGGTCCGCGAGCATAAGGGCGCGCACCACACCCTGGCCGCGCTCAAATCGATCCGGGCGGCCCGCCCCGGCGGGTACCGGCTGTTCGTCATCTTGGACAACCTGGCCGCGAACAAGACCCCGGCGATCCGCCGCTGGGCCCACCGGGAGAACGTCGAGCTATGCCTGACGCCCACGAATGCGTCGTGGGCCAACCCGATCGAGGCGAACTTCGGTCCCTTGCGGACCTTTGTCATCGGCACCTCGGACTACCCGAACCACACCGTCCTGGCCAGGAAAGTGCAGGACTACCTGCGCTGGCGCAACACCCACGCCCGCCACCCCGACGTGCTCGCCGCCCAGCGCCGCGAACGCGCCCGCATCCGCAGCGAACGCCAGCAACGCTGGGGCCGCCCGAAACCCAAAGCCGCATGACCAACCCGGTCAACGTTCATGGCCAGCGCACTAGCCGTTTCTGACCCTCGCCGTACCTGGCGGCCCGAGGGTACTCCGGGAGAGCGGGATTCCGCGGGTCTCAGTACGGTCGTTGGTCACAGAGCGCAGCTCGCCGGCCGAAGAGAACGCGCACACTGCCGCCGTTCGGTGTGCGCCACGAGGCGCACTGCTGTATAGCCCGCTTAGCGGGCAGAGACTGGAGGAGGTGTCTTTGGATCTGATGGCCACGAATGGAAATTTCAGCGCAAGCTGGCGAGTCATGTCTTCAACGTCAAGGCTTTTCGCGAATACACCGGCGATGTCTTTGTGATTGAGGATAAAAAAAG
>JAICUO010000679.1 GCA_025935815.1 Streptosporangiaceae bacterium | reverse complement strand
TTGCCGCACTTCCACCTGGTGTGCAGGATCCGCCGGTGCACCTGGTTCTTGGGGTCCAGCCGGGTCCGCTTGAGGTCCTTGATCTCCCGGGCCAGCGACACCTCCTGCGCGCTGACCGGCGTGATGCCCAGCGGCGCGATCAGGACCTGCTCCGCCACGGTGTCCCAGCCGTGGAATCGCCCGGGGGAGCGCTCGATCCACGGGTGCTCGATGCGGTGGTCCACGTAGTGGTCGCGGGTGATGACGTGCAAGCCCTGGTCACGGGCCATCGGCAAGATCACCGAGTCCGCCACCTGCGACATCGTGATGCCGCCGTGGGCGGCTAGCTGGCGCAGCGCGCCCGCGTCCTCCAGCGCGCGCATCAGCGACTCATCGGCCACCAGGTGAACCCGCGCGTCCGTCCCGTGAGCGTGCCGCCACGCGGAGACGACCAGGTCCAGCCGCTCCCATGACGGCCGCCGCCGCCCCACCGGCGGCAGCTGCGGCGACCAGCACACGTTGGAAACGTCGATGACAGCGTCCCACGCGCCGCCGGCGGTCTCGCCGGCGGCGTTCCCAGCCCCCTCTCGGGCGGAGTCCAGGTCTTCCATGAGCAAATCGTAACTTCGACGGTTTTGATTAGGGCAGGAAACTACTAGCGTTTTGTCCGGTCATCGCCATGCTTGGCCCTCAGTGACCGGATGGGCGCGCAGAAATTCCTCATCGACGGCGACGCCGAGTCCCGGCGCCTCCAGCGGCGTGACCGTGCCATCGGCGGCCAGGGTGTAGGAGTCCGAGCACAGCGTCGTCCGCAGCGGGTTGTCGGCCGACCCATCGCCCTCAAAGTACCGCGCGCACCGGCCGATGGAGGCCAGGAAGTGAACACTGGCCGCCATGTTCAGCCCGGTGTGGCAGCCGTGCGTGCACACGTCGAGCCCGGCGGCCGCGGCCAGCGCGGCGATCCGCAGCGCCTCGGTGATCCCGCCGCACCGGGACAGGTCCGGCTGGACGACCGAGATCACCCCCGCCTCGATCACCCGGCGGAACTCGTGGCGCGTGTACAGGTTCTCGCCGCCCGCCAGCGGCAGCACCGGGGCGGCGATGGCGGCGGCGGCCCGCCACGACGGGTCGTCATAGGGCGGGAACGGCTCCTCCAGCCAGCCGACGCCCGCCTCGGCCAGCAGCGGCAAGCTGGCCCGCACGTCATCGACGCGGTAGCGGCAGTTAGCGTCGGCCAAGATCGCCACCGACGGGCCGAGCGATGAGCGCAGCGCCCGGGCTCGTTGGGCATCGGCTTCCCGGGTGTCGCCAAGCCGCAGCTTGACCGCGCGGTACCCGCCGGCGACCTGCCGCTGGGCCTCCTCCGCGACCGCCGCGGGCGCGGCGTAGCCGAGGGAGAACCCGCCGGCGTAGGCGGGCAGGGGCGCGGGCGTCCCGCCCAGCAGGCGGTACAGCGGCAGCCCGCAGGCCTTGCCGCGGATGTCCCACAGCGCCATGTCCAGGCCGCTCATCGCGCACACGCACGCGGCGCACGTGCCGTGGTTGGCCAGCACGCGGTCCTCGAACAGCTGCCACGTCGCCGTCGTGGCGGTCGCGTCGCGGCCGGTGAGCAGGTCGCGCAGCGTGGTGTTGACCGTCGCCGCGATGGCCAGCGGCGCCCGGCCGTTGTAGGACTCGCCCCAGCCGGTCAGTCCGCCCGCCGTGGTGACCTTGATCATCACCGTGTCCCGCTTGACCGCCGTGCCAAGGCCCTGGGAGACCCCCTGGCGCAGCGGCACTGAGCAGCCGATCGCCTCGATCGAGGCGATCGCGAGGTCGCTGGCGGCGTTCACCGCCGTTACGATACGCCTGCTCCGCAGCACGGGCCAGGACGCGGATAATGGGCTGTGTGAGCGTCGTAACCGGAGGGGCCGCCACTGGGGCCGACCACCAGGTGTTCACCTCCCGGCTGGCAGGCCGGCCGTTCATGGACGGCGAGGGGGTGACCATCGGCCGGGTCCGGGATGTCGTGCTGCTGTCGGCCGTGGGCAGCCAGCCGCCGCGCGCCCTGGGCCTGGTGGTGCAGCTGAGACGGCGGCGGATCTTCGTCAGCCTGGGCCGGATCGACACCCTCGACTCCGAGGGCGCGCACCTGGTCGGCGGCACCGTCGACCTGGGCGGCTTCAACCTGCGTCCCGGCGAGCTGCTGGCCTCCAGCCTGTACGGGCGGCACACCAGCGCCGGGACCGTCGCCGACATCGCCATCGCCCCGCGCGAGACGCGCCGCAGCACCTGGGCGGTCACCGCCATCGCGATCACTCGCGGCCGGGTGCTGCGGGGGCACGCGACGACCATCGTCCCCTGGGAGGAATGCCGCCCGCTGTTCGACGCCGGCCCGCTGGAACAGCAGCTGACCACCTTCCGCGACATGGAGCCGGCCGACCTGGCCACCGCGTTCGGCGGGCTGCCGGCCGCGCGGCGCAGCCAGATCGCGGCCGCGCTCGATGACGAGCAGCTGGCCGACCTGCTGGAGGAGATGCCCGAGGAGGACCAGGTCCGCCTGGTCAACAGCCTCGAGCTGGAGCGCGGCGCCGACGTCGTGGAGGAGATGGAGCCCGACGACGCCGCCGACCTGCTCGCGGAGATGCCCGCCGAGCAGCGCGAGCGCCTCCTCACCGCCATGGAGGCGATCCCCGCGCAGGAGCTGCGGCGGCTGCTGCGCTACGACGCGGCCACCGCCGGCGGCCTGATGACCTCCCAGCCGCTGATCTTCAGTCCCGACATGACGGTGGCCGAGGTGCTGGCCCGGATCCGCAACCCGGGCGTGACCGCCACGGCGGCGGCGCAGATCTACGTGTGCGAGCCTCCCGGCGAGACGCCAACCGGCACCTACCTGGGCAGCGTGGGGTTCCAGCGGCTGCTGCGGCGCCCGCCGGCCATCCCGGTGGGCGAGGTCCTGGAGGGCCGCGTGTTCGTCCGCCCGGACCTGCCCGACCGTGAGCTCGCCGCCCGCCTGGCCGCCTACAACCTGATCGGGGTGGCCGTGTGCGACGAGCAGGGCCGCCTGCTCGGCGCGGTGACCGTGGACGACGTGCTGGATCACCTGCTGCCGACTGGGTGGCGGCGGACGAGGACAGGGGGTTAGCCAATGGCGCGACTTTCCCGGCTTGGCCGCAGCGACCGCTCGGACCTGTCGGTCCCGCGGGGGGTGGGCCGGCCGTCGCTGTATGACGCGGACGCGTTCGGCCGGTTCTCTGAGTCCCTGGCCCGCTTCCTCGGCACCGGGCGGTACCTGGCCGGCCAGACGGTGTTCGTGATCTTCTGGATCATCCTCAACACCATTGGCATCATCCGCCACTGGGACCCCTACCCGTTCATCCTGCTCAACCTGGCGTTCTCCACCCAGGCCGCGTACGCCGCGCCGCTGATCCTGCTCGCCCAGAACCGCCAGGACGAGCGGGACCGCGCCACCACCGAGCGCGACCGGGAGGTGGCGGCACGCACCCAGGCTGACACCGAGTACCTGGCCCGCGAGCTGGCCGGCGTGCGCCTCGCCCTCGACGACGTGGTGACCAGGGAGGACCTCGACGACGCGTTGGCCCGGCTGGCCAAGCTGATCACCGACCAGGACCCCTCGGTCATTCGCCGGGCCGATGGCTCGTCGGGCCTCGACCGCCCGCCCGGCTGCTGACGTGGCCAGCCGCGAGCTTGTCGTCCTGGGGACGGCGAGCCAGGCGCCCACCCGCGCCCGCAACCACAACGGCTACTTCCTGCGCTGGGACGCCGCCGGGCTGCTGTTCGACCCCGGCGAGGGCACGCAGCGCCAGATGCTGTTCGCCGGGGTGACCGCGTCGCAGGTCACCGGGATCTGCCTCACCCACTTCCACGGCGACCACTGCCTCGGCCTGCCGGGCGTGCTGCAGCGGATGGCGCTGGACCAGGTGACGCACCCGGTGACGGTGAGCTACCCGGCCGAAAGTGGCGAGTACTTCGGCCGGCTCCGCCGCGCCGCGCTCTTCCACGACCGCCTCGACCTGGTGGAACGCCCGCTCAGCGCCTCGGCCGGCCCCGGGCCAGCGGCCGCGCCCGTCGCGGACGGCCTGGTCGCGGA
>JAICUO010000339.1 GCA_025935815.1 Streptosporangiaceae bacterium | reverse complement strand
TTCCAGTGGAGCTGGGAGTTCGACTACCCGCAGCCCAACGGGGCGCCTCCGGTCAAGATGACCGGCGCTATGTGGGACCCCACCAAGCCGGATAGCCGGCAGACCCTCCCGGTCCTGGAGGTCCCGGTCGGCGAGCGAGTGCAGTTCAACCTGACCTCCCCGGACGTGGTCCACGCGTTCTGGGTGCCGGAGTTCTTGTTCAAGCGGGACGTCATCCCCGGCCACCCGAACCATTTCCAGGTCACCCTGACCAAGACCGGCACCTACACGGGCCATTGCAGTGAGCTGTGCGGCGTCTACCACAGCAGGATGCTCTTCACGCTCAAGGTCGTGACGCCGCAGGAATACCAGTCATGGATCGCGCAGCAGAAGGCGAACCAGAGCACCGCAGCAGGGAGCACCTCGTGACCACGCTTGACCACCCGGCTAGCCGCGCCGCCCTTCAGCGGGCGCAGCGGACCGAGCGCAAGGGCTCGGTCCTCGCGGGATGGCTGGCCTCTACGGACCACAAGATCATCGGGCACATGTACCTGATCACGTCGTTCGTGTTCTTCCTGTTCGCGGGGATCATGGCGATGCTGATCCGGATCCAGCTCCTCGGCCCGAACCTGTCGGTCATATCCGACCAGCAGTACAACGAGCTGTTCACCATGCACGGCACGATCATGCTGCTGATGTTCGCCACCCCGCTGTTCGTCGGGTTCGCGAACGAGCTGGTGCCGCTGCAGATCGGCTCGCCTGACGTGGCGTTCCCGAGGCTGAACCTGCTGTCGTACTACCTGTTCCTGTTCGGCGGGCTCATCTTGTTCATGAGCTTCTTGTCCCCGGGCGGGTCGGCCGCGTTCGGCTGGTACGCCTACGCGCCGCTGACCAGTGCCGAGTTCTCCCCGGGCATCGGCTCGGACCTGTGGATCATGGGCTTGGCGCTGTCCGGGTTCGGCACGATCCTCGGCGCCGTCAACTTCACCACGACGATCTTCTGCATGCGCGCACCGGGCATGACGATGTTCCGGATGCCGATCTTCACCTGGAATGCCCTGCTCACCTCGGTCCTGGTGCTGCTGGCGTTCCCGGTGCTGGCCGCCGCGCTGCTAGTGCTGGAGATCGACCGGCGGCTGGGCGCGCACGTCTTCGACGCCGTGTCCGGCGGCGCGCTGCTATGGCAGAACCTCTTCTGGTTCTTCGGTCATCCTGAGGTCTATATCTTGGCGTTGCCGTTCTTCGGCATCGCCACCGAGATCATCCCGGTCTTCAGCCGCAAGCCGCTGTTCGGCTACAAGACGCTGATCGCGGCCACGATCTCGATCGCCGGGCTGTCGATGACGGTATGGGCGCACCACATGTTCACCACCGGCGGCGTGCTGCTGCCGTTCTTCTCCTTCATGACGCTGCTGATCGCGGTGCCCACGGGGGTGAAGTTCTTCAACTGGGCGGGCACCATGTGGCGCGGCCAGCTCTCGTTCGATCCCCCGATGCTGTACACGATCGGGTTCCTGGTGGTGTTCCTGTTCGGCGGCATCACCGGCATCATCTTGGCCTCGCCGCCGATGGACTTCGCGGTCTCCGACTCCTACTTCGTCGTGGCCCACTTCCACTACGTGCTGGCCGGCACCGTGCTGTTCGAGATGTTCGCCGGGTTTTACTTCTGGTGGCCGAAGATGACCGGCAAGATGCTCAACTCGCGGCTGGGCAAGGTGCAGTTCTGGCTGATGTTCATCGGGTTCAACATGACATTCCTGGTGCAGCACTGGACCGGCGTTCAGGGCCAGGTGCGGCGCACCGCGAACTACCCCGACCTGCCCGGTGACGTCACCACGCTGAACATCATCTCCACCGTGGGTTCGTGGCTGCTGGCGCTGTCGATCATCTTGTTCCTGTGGAACGTGTACGTCACCACGCGGTTCGGCGAGAAGGTGACCGAGGAAGACCCGTGGGGCTACGGCTCCTCGCTGGAGTGGGCGACGTCGTGCCCGCCGCCGCGGCACAACTTCTACCGGATGCCGCGGATCCGGTCCGAGCGGCCCGCCTTCGAGCTGCACTACCCGCACATCAGGGCCGGGCGCGGGTCCCGTCACCTGGATCAGACCATCCCCGCGATCAGCGCCGCGAAGAAGTAGGAGCGTGTCTTACTCATGAAGGTCGAAGGATGGCTCTTCCTCGGCTGCGGGGTCTTCCTGATGGGGGCCGACGTCGTCTACTGGTACGTGTCCTATGACCCGACCGGGACGACGGCGCTGGCCCTGTCGGTTGCGCTGTGCCTGCTCACCGGGTTCTACGTCCTGTTCACCGGGCGGCGGCTGCCACTGCGTCCCGAAGACGACGACAAGGGCGAGATCGCCCAGGGCACGGGCGAGATAGGCTTCTTCAGCCCGCACTCCTGGTGGCCGCTGTGGGTCGGGCTGGCCGCCGCGGTCACCGCCGTGGGCTTCGCGATCGGCTGGTGGCTGCTCATCATCGGCGCCGTGGCGCTGATGCTCACCTCGATCGCCTTCGTCTTCGAGTACTACCGGGGCCACTTCAGCCACTAAGAGACGGGGCGCCGATAGACCCGCCTGGTAGGCGATGATCACGAGCTGGACCCGGTCCCGGGCGTTCAGCTTGGCCAGCAGGTGCGCCACGTGAGTCTTGGCAGTAGCAGGGGAGATGTAGAGCCGCCCGGCGATCTCGGCGTTGGACAAGCCGGTGGCGATCAGCGTGAGCACCTCGCGCTCCCGGTCGGTCAGCAGGCGGGTGACATCCGGCCGCCGCCTGGACTCGGCTAGCGCCGACGCTGGCGCGGCGGCCGGCAAGCGGGAGAACGCGGCGATCAGGCGGCGGGTGACGCTCGGCGCGAGCAGCGCCTCGCCGGCCGCCACGACGCCGATGGCGCCGATGAGGTCAGCCGGGATGGTGTCCTTGAGCAGGAAGCCGCTGGCGCCCGCGCGCAGCGCCGCGAACACGTACTCGTCGAGGTCGAACGTCGTCAAGATGATCACCCGGACGCTGGCGGTCTGCGGGCTGGCCGTGATCCGCCGGGTGGCCTCAATGCCATCCAGCTCCGGCATCCGCACGTCCATGAGCATGACGTCCGGGTGGGCCCGCTGGGCGAGCGCGACCGCCTCGATGCCGTTGGCCGCCTCGCCGACGACCGTCATGCCGGGCGTCGCCGCGATGATCCCGCCAAATCCGGCGCGGACGAGTGCCTGGTCGTCGGCGATGGCGACGGCGATCGTCCCCGGGCGAGCTCCAGCGGGGCCGGGGATGGCCCCGCCTCGGGGGCGGGGGCGGGCATCAGGGAAGTCAGCGCGGGCACGGGCAGGCGCGCGAACACCCGGAAGCCGCCCGCAGGCCGTGGCCCGGCCTCCAGCTCCCCGGCGCACAGCTGTGCCCGCTCGCGCATCCCGATGAGGCCGTGCCCGGAGCCGTGCCCGGTGCCGGGGGAGCGGGCCGCGACCGGGGCCACGCTCCCGCCGTCATCAGTGACCTCAATCATGAGCGAGTCATAGCCATGCCCGACGACCACATCCGCCTGGGCGCCGCTACCCGCGTGCCGGACGACGTTCGTGAGCGCTTCCTGGATGATCCGGAAGGCCGATACGTCGATCCCGGCCGGTACCTCCCGGGCGGTGCCCCACTGGGTCAGGCTGACCTCGATTCCCGCGCCGCGGGTCCGCTGGATGAGCCGGGGCAGCTCGACCAGCCCGGGCTCTGGCGCGAGCGGCGCGGTGGCGTCGCCAGGATCCTGCTGGCGCAGCACGCCGAGCATGCGGCGCAACTCAGCCAGCGCGTCCCGGCTCGTCGCCTGGATCGCGCCCAGCGCCTCCCGCGCGTCCGCCGGGCTCTCGTCGATGACGTACTGGCCGAAGCCCGCCTGGACGGCGACCACGCTCATGGAGTGCGCGACGACATCATGCAGCTCACGGGCGATCCGCAGCCGCTCCTGGGCGACCGCGCTGCTGGCCGCCTGCACCTGCAGCATCTCGGCGTAGGCGCGCCGCTGGCGCACCGAGTACCCCGTCAGCCACGCGATGACCATGGCCAGCGTCCCCAGGAACACCGGTGCGGAGGTGTCGGGCAGCCGGTGCTGGTGGATGGCGACCGTAACCGCGACGATCTCCGCCAGGCCCACCGCCAGCGCGATGACGCTGGCCCGCCGCGAGCTGGCCACGGTGACCGTGTACAGCACGTAGGCCATGGCCAGCAACGCCGTCACGTCGATGGCGACATGCGGGGATACCGCGCCCAGGCCGTTGAGGACGGCCAGCGCCCCGAACGTGAGCGCCGGCCGCAGGCGGCGCAGTCCCACGGACAGGAACACGACCAACGCGAAGACCACGGCGACCGGAAGCACCCCGGACCGGTCACTGTGCAGGCCGGCCGTCAGGCTGGACAGCCCCATGATGACGGCCAGCAAGAAGTCGAGCACCATCCAGTGGCCACGCCGCAACCGCTTGGTGAGCGGCGGCCGCTGCTGTTTCCCCGAGCGCTGCCTCACGATATTACGTTATCCGGAAGCGGGTCCTCGCGCGTCATCCCAGAGGATTAGTCCCGGCAGCCGACGCGCGGGCGCGTACGGGCGTGGCACGCTGGCCGGCATGAGTCCCTCCCCGCCCGCCGTCATCGAGACGAGCGGGCTCACTAAGGAGTATCCCGGCGGCGTGATCGCGCTGCGCGGGCTGACGGTGACGTTCGCTCCCGGCGTCACCGGACTGATCGGCGCGAACGGGGCAGGCAAGTCCACCCTGATCAAGACGCTGCTCGGGCTGCTGACCCCGACCAGCGGCACCGCCCAGGTGCTCGGCCACGAGAGCGCGACCGACAGCGAGCGGATCCGCCAGCTCGTCGGCTACATGCCCGAGCACGACTGCCTGCCAGGCGACGTGTCGGCCACTGAGTTCGTCACCCACATGGGCCGCATGTCCGGCCTGCCCGCGACCGCGGCCAAGGAACGGGCCGCCGAGGCACTGCGCCATGTCGGCCTGCACGAGGAGCGGTACCGGCAGATCGGCACGTACTCCACGGGCATGCGGCAACGGGTCAAGCTGGCCCAGGCCCTGGTCGGCGACCCCCGGCTGCTGCTGCTCGACGAGCCGACGAACGGGCTTGACCCGGCCGGGCGGACCGCGATGCTGGAGCTGATCGAGCGGATCGGCACCGAGTTCGGCATCTCGATCGTGGTCGCCTCGCACCTGCTGTCGGAGATCGAGCGGGTCTGCGATCACCTCGTCGCCATCGAGGGCGGCCAGCTGCTGCGCGCCGACACCCTGTCCAGCTTCACCGGCGTTAGCCAGACGCTGGTCGTGGAGGTGGAGGAGGGCGTGGCGGCCCTGCTTGAGGAGCTGGCCCGGCGCGGACTGGCCCCCCGCGCCTACCAGCGCACGCAGGTGCTCGTACCACTCGGCGGCTCCGGCGCTGGCTCTGGCACAGGTACTGGCACAGGTACTGCCGACCAGGCCTTCGACGTGGTCATCGGGGCCGTGGCGGACCTGGGCCTGCCGCTGAGCCGCCTTGAGCAGCGCCGCCACCAGGTCGAGGAGCTGTTCCGCGACGAGTCGCAGGAGGCAGGAAATGTCAGCTAGCGCAACCGAGAGCGTCATCCACGACATCGGCTACCGGCGCTATGACGGCCCGCGGCTGCGGCGCGCGGCGATCGTGCGCGCGCTGGCCTGGCACAGCTTCCGCAGCGCCTTCGGCTTCGGGCGCAGCGCGAAGGCCAAGGTCGTCCCGGTGCTCGCCCTGGTGCTGCTGTCGCTGCCCGCGGTCATCAATGCCGTCAGCGTCTCGCAGGGCAACCCGCGGACCATCGGCTACGACACCTACATCGTGGGCCTGCGCATCGTCGTCATGCTCATCTTCGTCGCCGTCCAGGCCCCCGAGCTGGTGTCCCGCGACCTGCGTAACCGGGTCCTCCCGCTGTACTTCTCGCGGCCGCTGCGACCCGTCGACTACCCGTTCGCCAAGTACGTCGCGTTCACCGCCGCCTGCCTGGTGATGATCGAGGTGCCGGTTCTGGTGCTCTACGCCGGGACGATCGTCTCGGTGCACGGCGGCAGCGCCGTCTGGGCGGAGACCCGCGCGCTCATCCCCGGCCTGCTCGTCGGCCTCATGTGGGCGGTCGTCATGGCGGCCACCAGCCTGGCGCTCGCCAGCCTCACCGGCCGCCGCGCCTTCGCCACCGGTGCGATCGCGATATTCTTCTTCCTCACCGAGATCCTGGCCGTCGTCGTGCTGCACGCCGAGACCCGCGGCGATCCCGCCGCCCTCACCCACGCCTCGACCGCCGTCAAGGTGGCGGGCCTGTTCAGCCCGTTCACCCTTTTCGACGGCGTGCGCCGCTGGCTCGGCGGGACGGGAGGCGATCAGGCGCTGGTGCCCGACCCCGGCTCGTTCGGCGTCGTCTACGCCATCGTGTTGCTCGCCCTGCTGGCCGCCAGCCTGCTGGGCCTCGCCGCCCGCTACCGGAAGGCAGCCCTGTCATGACGACACCGCACCCGGCCCCGCCGCGCCCCGCAACCCGCGCGGTCCTGGCCGACACCATCGAGCTGCGCAACGTCTCCCGCTGGTACGGGAACGTGGTCGCCGTCAACGACATCACGATGACGATCGGCCCGGGCGTTACCGGGCTGCTCGGGCCGAACGGCGCGGGCAAGTCCACGATCTTGCACATGATCGCCGGCTTCCTGGCGCCATCCCGGGGCGAGCTGACCGTGGCCGGCCGGCCATCCTGGCGCAACCCACGGGTGTATGAGGGCCTCGGCCTGGTCCCGGAGCGGGACTCGGTGTACGCCTTCTTGACCGGCGAGCAGTTCGTCCAGTCGACGGCCAGGCTGCACCGGCTGCCGGACCCGGACGCCGCCGCCCGCCGGGCGATTGACGTGACCGAGATGGCCGATGCCGCCGGGCGGAAGATCTCGACCTACTCCAAGGGCATGCGACAGCGGATCAAGGTCGCCGCCGCGCTGGTGCACGACCCGCGGATCCTGCTGCTGGACGAGCCGTTCAACGGGATGGACCCCCGGCAGCGACTGCACATGATGGACCTGCTGGCCAAGCTCGGCGCCGAGGGGCGCGCCATCTTGTTCAGCTCCCACATCCTGGAAGAGGTCGAGCGGGTCGCGAGCACCATCCAGGTGATGGTCGCCGGGCGGCTGGCCGCCTCCGGGGACTTCCGGGAGATCCGGCGGCTGATGACGAGCCGGCCGCACGTGTTCAGCTTGCGCACTTCCGATGACCGGCGGCTGGCGGCGGCGCTGATGGGGCGGCCCGACGTGGCCGCGGTCGAGCTCACCGGCAAGGGCCTTTCCGTCCGCACCACCGACTATGGCGCGTTCACCCGGCAGATCGCGGTCCTCGCCCGCGCCGAGGGCATCCGGCTGCGCGAGTTGCAGCCGACCGACGAGTCGCTGGAAAGCGTCTTCGGTTACCTGATTGGAGCATCCTCGAATGCCTCTTAACCCGACAGTAGCCGTGGTCACGCTGCGTGCGACGCTCGGCCGCAGGCGCGCCTTGCTGTTCGCCATCGCCCCGGTGATCCTCATCGTGCTCACCCTGGTGCTGCGGGCCGGCCGGCCACCGGGCACGCTGTGGCCGGAGCGGGTCCTGGGTGACTTCGGCTTCTCGGTGCTGTTGCCGCTCACCGCGCTGGTCATCGGCACCAGCGTGCTCGGCGCGGAGATCGACGACGGCAGCATCATCCACCTGCTGGCCACCCCGGTGCGCCGTCGCGACGTGATAGCGACGAAGTTCGTCGTCGCCAGCGTGCTGACCATGCTGTTCACCGCCGTGCCGGAGCTCATCGCCGGGCTGATCGCCCCCAGCGGCGCCAAGCTCGCGTTCGCCCTGTTCGCCGGGGCGCTGGTCGGGTCGGTGATCTACTCGGCGGTGTTCGTGATGGTCTCGACGGTCACCGCGCGGGCGATCGCGGTCGGCCTGCTGTACGTGCTGATCTGGGAGGCCCTGCTGGCCAACTTCGTGGGCGGTGCCCGCATCCTGTCCGTGGGCCACTACGCGCTGGGCGTCGCCAACGCCATTGCCCCGGACCAGGCGCTGAACGCTGGCCTTTCGCTGGCGACGTCGCTGGTCATGGCCATCGTGGTGGCGGCCGGCGCGCTGGTGCTGGCCACCCGCCGCCTGACCAGCTTCGCCATCACCGGCGACTCCGCATAGCCGCCTCCGGTGACCCTGACGCGTGATCCGCGCCCGCGGGCGGCGCGGATCACGCGTCGATGAGGGCCTGCAGCCGCGCGGCGGCCTGGTCCCACGTCCAGTCGCGCTCGACCCAGGCGCGGCCCTTCTCGCCCATGGCCCGCGCCCCGGCCGGGTCCCGCAGCAGCCCGATGATCCGGGCGGCGACGCCGTCCACGTCGCGTCCTGGCACCACGTAACCGGTCTCTCCCTCAATGATCGCGTTGGGCGCGCCGCCGGAGTCGCCGCCGACGACCGGCAGCCCGGTCGCGGAGGCCTCCAGGTAGACGATGCCGAGGCCCTCGACGTCAAGGCCCGCGCGGCGGGTACGGCAAGGCATGGCGAAGACGTCGCCCGCCGCGTAGTGGGCGGGAAGCTCCGCGAAGGGGACCGCGCCGGTGAA
>JAICUO010000505.1 GCA_025935815.1 Streptosporangiaceae bacterium | reverse complement strand
TAGAGCGCTGCGATCTGCCGCCAGTCCGTTTCCGCGGAAACGCGCGCGCAGGAGTGGCAGGCGGCGATCGCCGCGTGAAGCTGGTACGGGCCCGGTCTGTGGTGGCGCAGGGCCGCCTCGAGCAGCCGCTCGCCCTCGGTGATCCGCGCGTGGTCCCACCCGGACCGGTCCTGCTCGGCCAGCGGCACCAGCTCACCGCCATCGCCGACCCGCGCTGCCCGCCGCGCGTCGGTGAGCAGCAGCAGCGCGAGCAGCCCGGCGGCCTCCGGCTCGCCTGGTAGCATCCGCGCGACCGCCCGAGCCAGGTCAATCGCCTGCTCGCACAGTTCGCGCCGGACCAAGTCCGGCCCCGAGGTCGCCATGTGCCCGGCCGTGAAGACCAGGTAGATCACCCGCAGCACCGCCGCGAGCCGGCCGGGCAGGTCCGCGGTGGCCGGGACGGTCATCCGGATGCCCGCCTGCCGGACCTTTCGCTTCGCCCGGACGACGCGCTGGGCCAGCGTGGCCTCCGGGACCAAGAACGCGGCGGCGATGTCACCCGTCGCGATCCCGCACACGCACCGCATGGTCAGCGCCACTCGCGCGGCCGGCTCGAGCGCCGGGTGACAGCACATGAAGATCAGCCCGAGCTCATCGTCAGCGTCAGCCGGGTGATCCGCGTCGGCGGCGGGGGCTGCCGCGCTGTCACGCGCGGCTGCCGCCTCCTTCGCCGGGCGCAGCGATTCCCGCCGGAGGCGGTCAAGC
Organism: Streptosporangiaceae bacterium; assembly: GCA_025935815.1. Classification (GTDB taxonomy): domain Bacteria; phylum Actinomycetota; class Actinomycetes; order Streptosporangiales; family Streptosporangiaceae; genus Trebonia. The sequence continues at coordinate 5,168 of JAICUO010000505.1, read as the reverse complement.
GCCTTGTGCTTGGCCACCCCGACGAGCCAGGCACCCGGGTTGGCCGGGACCCCCGTGGTCGGCCACTGCCGCAGCGCCAGGGCGCACGCTTCCTGGACGGCGTCCTCAGCGGCGTCGAGATCGCCGGACAGGCGGGCGGTGGTGGCGACCGCCGCCCGCCAGTGCGCCCGGAATACCTCCTGGTACGTCAGCCTGACACCTGCAGGAGCGGGCGGACCTCGACCTTCCCGTCGAAGGCGGTGGGAAGGGCCGCCGCCCATTTCAGCGCGTCGTCCAGGCCGTCGCACTCCACGAGCGTGAACCCGCCGAAAACCTCCTTGATCTCGGCGGCCGGCCCGTCCGTCAGCAGGGTCTCCCCGCCGCGCACCTGGACCGTCGTCGACGCGGCGGGCGGCTGCAGCGGCGCGCAGTCGATCAGCACACCCGCGTCGGCCATCGCCTGCCGGGCCGCCGCCCAGTCGACGAGCAGCCTGGCCGCCGCGTCAGTCCCCGGGGCGGGCAGGTCCGGGCCGTAGAGCAGGAACAGGTACTTCATGGTGATCTCGCACCTTCCGGTTCACAGGCCGGCACCGGAGCCGGCCTTTTCCTGTAGTCGAACGGGCGCCCCGCCGATCGACCGGTGTCCCGATACCTCACCAGCACAGGCCTCAGCAGTTCAGCCGGGGCGCGAGGCCCTTCAGGTCGGGCAGGCGGTCGCGATATGTCCGCTCGGCGAAGTCGAGGAAGGATTCCACGTCCGCCAGCGTGGAGGCCAGGCCGAGCGAGATCCGGACCGCGCCGCCGGTCGGCAGGCCGAGGACCCTCAGGTAGTCGTCGACCGTCGTCATGCCGGCGCGCAGGAACGAGCGGCGCATGAGCTGGCGGCGGACGAAGGTGCCGCCGACCGCCTTGCGCGACAAGCCGAACGCCCCCTCGCCGGCTCCCGGGTTGCAGAAGCAGCCGGTGCGCAGCGAGATGCCCGCCGCGGCGGCATCCCGGGAGACGGCCCGCTCGTCGACCAGCTTCCCGGTCGGGTCGAGGAAGTTGAACGCGATCGTGCCGCCCCGGTCGGCCTCGTCGCCCGGGCCGTAGAGCAAGGTCATCGGCCGGCCGTTGCTGTGCTTGAGGCCGGCCAGGCATCGCAGCATCCATGAGGTCAGGATCTGCACGCGCTGGCCGATCATGTCCATGCCGATGGACGACACCCATTCGATGCCGGTCCTCACGTCCGGGATCGACAAGAAGCTGAGCGTCCCGTCCTCGAACGCGCTCTCGTTCGGCAGCAGCCGGTGCCAGCCGCCTTGCACGGACACGCCCCAGATAGTGCCGCCGGAAAACCACGGGCGCCGCAGCCGCGACATCGCGTCGCGCCGGACTAGCAGGCAGCCCACGCCCGTCGGGTAGCCGAACACCTTGTACCAGCTCACGGCGGCGAACTCGGGCTGCACTTCCCGCAGGTCCAGCCGGCTCGTCGGCACGTACGCGGCCACGTCCAAGAGCACGTCGTACCCGGCTGACTGCGCCCGCTCCACCCAGGAGAGCGGATGTCGCGCGCCGGAGAAGTTGCTCTGGGCCGGGTAGGCGAGCAGGCCGGGCCGTGTCCCGTGACCCCGGCCGAGCGCGGCGTTCAGGTCCAGCTCGCTCACGCGCAGGTCGCGATTCAGCGTGACGTACCTGACCCGCGCGCCGTGCCCGGCGGCGTACTCCCGGATGCCGTTGACGGAGTTGTGGTTGTCCGCGGTCAGCACGAGCCGCTTGCCGTGCCGCCACGGGTAGGACTGGGCGACCAGGTGGCAGGCGCCGGTCGCGTTCGGCGTGAAGATCACCGCGTAGTCCTTCGGCGAGGCGTTGAAGAACGCCAGGATCGCCGACCGCGCCTCCTCGACTAGCCGGGTCGATGCCGACGACGTCGGGTTCTCCGAGTGCGGGTTCCCGAACGCGCCCGACCCGATGCGCGTGGCGTGCGCCCGCAACTGGGACCGGGCCGGCAGCCCCGCCCCGGTGTAGTCCAGGTAGACGTGCCCGCCTTCGTCCAGGTAGCCGTACTCCGTGGCGCGCAGGTCATCCAGCCGCGACGTCGCGGCGTACTCAGGAAAAGCGGCATCAAAGTCGCCCATATTGGCCCCCCGGGGCTCGAACGTTGGCCCACGCTTCGTCGAAGGGGTCGGCATGACATCCGGCATAAAGCGACGATCCCCCGTGGACCCCAGGAAAAAACAGGCATGGGAGGGCATGCCATGGCAAACGCGGACCAGCCGAACGCCCCCCGCAGGCGGCCACGCGCCGTGCCGCCCACGGTACCCAATGAAATTGCACGGCGCCCGGTTATGCGGACGGCTAACGATTGTGGTGCGATTGGAGTCGTGACCAGCGAGATGACGATTGCCGCATTGCTCACCGAGTACCTGCGCCAGGCAGGAGTCCGGCATGTGTTCGGCTACCCGGGTGAGTCGATCGTGGACTTCATGGAAGCCACCCGGCACGCCGGCGGCCGCGGCCCCGCGGTCGTGTCCGCCGCCCGCGAGGCCTCCGCCGCGTTCATGGCCGAGGGTGCCGCCATGGCCACTGGCCGGATCGGCGCGTGCGTCTCGACGCTCGGCCCCGGGTCCACGGCGGTCTTGAACGGCGTCGCCAGCGCCATGCTCGACCGGGTGCCCCTCCTGGCGGTGTCCGGGCAGGTCGACAGCCGCCGCGAGCAGTACTGGACGCACCAGCTCGTCGATCACGACCGGCTGTTCGCGCCGGTCACCAAGCTGGCCGCGCGGCTGGAGCCGCCGTCGGCCGACATCGTGATCCGCCGTGCCCTCAAGACAGCCGTCGCGGAGCGGCCAGGGGCTGTGCACCTGACAGTCACCCACGATACGTTCGGGAAAATCGTGACCGGGGAGCGCTCGGGCCCGCAAGCTCCGCCGTTGAGCCTGGCCGCCTGGGGCAGCCTCGACGTCTTCCCCGGCGGGGATCCCGCCGGGCTCCTCGGCCGCGCGCGGCGGCCGGTGCTGCTGGCCGGGGCGGGCGCGGTCCGCTGCCAGGCGGGCCCCGCGCTGGACGCGCTCGCGACCCGGGCGGGCATCCCGGTCGTCGTCGCCGCCATGGCCAAGGGCATAGTCCCCGAGGACCACCCGTATTTCGCGGGCGTCCTCGACATGGCCGGGGGCCAGGTGATCTGGGACCTGCTGGCTGGCGCTGACCTGATCGTGACGGCGGGATTCGACCCGGTGGAGCTGATCACGCCGTGGCGGATCAGCACGCCGGTGCTTCACGTCGACACGACGCCGAACATCGACCAGATCTACCCGGCCGCGACCGAGGTCGTCGGGAACGTTGCGAGCGCGCTGGCGTACCTGAGCGCGCGCTTCACTGGCGAGCCGCGCTGGGCGGAAGGCGAGGTCGCCGCGCACCGGGCGTCGCTGCGCGCCGCCTGGCACGCGGGCTTCGACGACGGCGCGCTCAACCCCTCAGAGGTCGTCACGCTGGCGCGGGAGGCCGCGCCGCGCGCGACCGTGATGACGGCGGACGTCGGGTCGCACAAGATCATGGTCGGCCAGGCATGGCGGGCCGGCGCGGCGCGCGAGGCCCTGATCACCAACGGGCTGTCGGCGATGGGCTTTGGCCTGCCCGCCGCGATCGGGGCGGCCCTCGAGCGCGGGCCGGCTAGCGGTCCGGTCGTCTGCCTCACCGGCGACGGCGGCTTCGCGATGACCGCGACCGAGCTCTCGGTGGCCGCGTCGCTCAAGCTTCCGCTCGTCGTCGTGGTGTTCGCCGACGGGAACCTCAACCGGATCGTGCTGCACCAGCAGGCCGCCGGCGTTCCGCTGACCGGGACGGGGCTGCCGCCCACCGACATCCCGGCGCTGGCCGAAGCGCTCGGCTGCGACGGCGTCCGCGTGGACAGCGCCAGCGGCTACGAGAAGGCCCTGGCCGGCGCGTTCACCGCCGGCCGTGATCGTCCGCTCGTCATCGAGGCGCGGATCAGCACGTCCCAGTACGAGGCGCAATTCTGAGGGGAGCGGCAAGCACAGCTAAACTCCCTGTCCGTGAGCTTGTCCATCGGCATCGTCGGGCTACCCAACGTCGGTAAGTCCACCCTGTTCAACGCGCTGACCCGCGCCGGGGCCCTGGCCGCTAATTACCCGTTCGCCACGATCGAGCCCAACGTGGGGATCGTCGGCGTGCCCGACTCGCGCCTTCCCGAGCTGGCCAAGCTGTACAAGACCGAGAAGATCATCCCCGCCTCGGTGCGCTTCACCGACATCGCGGGCCTGGTCAAGGGGGCGTCCGAGGGCCAGGGCATGGGTAACCAGTTCCTTGGCCACATCCGCGAGACCGACGCCATCTGCCAGGTCGTCCGCGTGTTCGCCGACCCCGACGTGACCCGGGTGGACGGCTCGGTCGGGCCGGAGGATGACATTGAGACGATTGTCACAGAGCTGATCCTGGCTGATCTCCAGACTCTGGAGAAGGCCGTTCCCCGCCTGGTTAAAGAGACAAAATTCAATAAGGACCCGGAACGAGCGGCGACGGCTGCGGCAGCTCAAGTGGCGGTTGAGGTCCTCGACGGCGGGACGACCTTGTTCGCCGGGGCGGCGAAGGCGGGGATTTCGCTGGCGTCCCTGCGCGAGCTGCACCTGCTGACCGCCAAGCCGTTCCTGTACGTCTTCAACATGGACGTGACGGACCTGGCCGACGAGGGCTTGAGGAAGCAACTCGGGTCCTTGGTGGCGCCTGCCGAGGCGATCTTCCTGGATGCCAAGACCGAGGCTGACCTCGCCGAGTTGCCCGAGGACGAGGCGGCCGAATTGCTCGCCGAGGCGGGGATGGGGGAGCCGGGACTGGCGCAGCTCGCGTCGGCCGGGTTCCGCGCGCTGGGACTGACCTCCTTCCTGACGGCGGGGCCGAAGGAAGTCCGCGCCTGGGAGATTCCCATCGGCGCGACCGCGCCGGACGCGGCCGGGGTGATCCACACCGACTTCAAGCGCGGCTTCATCAAGGCGGAGATCGTCTCCTACGACGACCTGATCGCGGCGGGCTCGGTGGCCGCCGTCCGCGCCGCTGGCAAGGCGCGCATTGAGGGCAAGGACTACCTGATGCGCGACGGTGACGTCGTGGAGTTCCGCCACAGTTAACCGTCACCTTTGCGAGCTTTTTGCTGTACAGAGACCATGCGCGCTCCCGCGCGGTCCCGGCCCGGC
>JAICUO010000212.1 GCA_025935815.1 Streptosporangiaceae bacterium | reverse complement strand
GATTCCTACGCGGCCGACCTGCAGACCATGCAAAAGCCGCCGGCCAACAGCGGCCAGCCCGTGGCGGCCACCACGGATATCCCGGGGCTGGGGAACGCGGCCTTCTCGGCGACGCAAGTCTTCAACCGCAACGGCACGATCAGCTACAAGGCCACGGTCTTCGCCCGGTACCACAACGTCGTCATCACCGCCGTGGTGAACGGCCTGGACAAGGCGACCACGAGCAAGGGGACCTACGGCCCGGTCTCGATGGACACGCTCAAGGCCGCCGCCCTCGAGGCCGCCAAGCAAGCGGTCGCCCAGCTCCCCAAGTAACGCAGTCAGCCCCAACCCGGATATCCTCACTATCCGTGATGCTGCTCGGACTTGACACCGCGACGCCTGCGGTCACCGTCGCGTTGCACGATGGCGCGCGCGTACTCGCCGAGGCGACGACGGTGGACAAGCACCGGCACGCGGAGTTGCTCGCGCCCGCTATCTCACGGGTGCTCGCCGAGGCGGGCGCCGACCGTGCGGACCTGACCGCCATCGCCGTCGGCGTCGGCCCCGGCCCGTTCACCGGGCTGCGGGTCGGCCTCGTCACCGCCCGCGTCCTCGGCGCGGCGCTCGGCATCCCGGTGCATGGCGTGTGCAGCCTCGACGTGATCGCCGCCGACGTCCGCCTGCCCCGGTTCCTCGTCGCCACGGACGCCCGCCGCCAGGAGGTGTACTGGGCCAGGTACGACGAGACCGGGCGGTACTCTGGGCCGCATGTCGACCGGCCGGCCGACATCGACCGGCGCGGCAGCCTCCCGGCCGTCGGCGAGGGCGCGCGGCGCTATGAGGGCCTGTTCCCGCCGGGGGAGGGGCCGCTGTACCCGGCGGCGGCCACCTTGTGCCGCCTCGCCGCCGCCGAGCTGGCCCGGGAATTCTCGCCCGACGTCGCCCGCCGGGACGTGCTGCTGCCCGCCGTGCCGCTGTACCTGCGCCGGCCGGACGCCCGTGAGCCAGGGGCCCCCAAGCGGGTAACCGAGACGGCGCCCCCGCAGGCCGCCCAATCCCGGGGAGGACCGCCAGCGCCTTCGCCGGGGGCGGGGCGATGAGTGCCCCGCACGGAATACCATCGCCGTTCAGCCGGGCCGCGGCGGTCGCCGCCCGGCTGCGCCCGATGCTGCCCGCTGACCTGGAGGCGGTGCTCGCGCTCGAGCACGAGCTATTCCCGGAGGACGCGTGGTCGCCGGAGATGTTCGCCGATGAGGTCAGCCAGCCCGCCGAGGCTCGGCTGTACATGGTCGCCGAGCGCGGTCCCGTTGGGCGCCAGGCTGATGAGGAGCCCGCCGGCCTGCCCGGGCTGGCCGGGTACGCCGGGATGATGTTCGTGCCCGGGGTACCCCGTCCGTCCGGACGGAGTGTCCCGGGCGGGTCGGCGGACGTGCTGACGATCGCGGTCGCCGCCGACTGCTGGGGGCGGGGCATTGGGTCGGCGCTGCTGGAGGCGCTGGTCGGCGCGGCCCGGCGGCGGCGTTGCGCCGAGGTGTTCCTGGAGGTACGGGAGGACAACTCGCGAGCGCGCGGCCTGTACCGGCGGCGCGGCTTCGTGGAGATCGGCGTGCGCCGAGGCTACTACCAGCCCGCCAACGTGGACGCGATCGTGATGCGCAAGGACCTGGAGCAAGCCGAGAACAAGGTGACGCCATGAGCGACGAGCCGCTGGTGCTGGGGATCGAGACGTCGTGCGACGAGACCGGCGCGGGGATCGTGCGCGGCCGGACGCTACTAGCCGATGAGGTGGCCTCTTCGATGGACCAGCACGCCCGCTTCGGCGGCGTGGTGCCCGAGGTCGCCAGCCGAGCGCACCTGGAGGCCATGGTCCCGGTCATCGACGGCGCCTTCGCCACGGCCGGGGTCAAGCCCGCCGACATCGACGCGATCGCGGTGACCGCCGGGCCGGGGCTGGCCGGGGCGCTCATGGTCGGCGTGGCGGCGGCGAAGGCGTACGCCTACGCGCTCGGCAAGCCGCTGTACGGGGTGAACCACCTGGCCGCGCACGTGGCGGTGGACCAGCTGGAGCACGGGCCGCTGCCCGCCCCGTGCGTGGCGCTGCTGGTGTCGGGCGGGCACTCCTCGCTGCTGCTGGTGCCCGACGTCACCGGCACGGTGGTGCCGCTCGGCGCGACGATCGACGACGCCGCGGGCGAGGCCTACGACAAGGTGGCCCGGGTGCTGGGGATGCCGTTCCCGGGCGGGCCGCCGATAGACCGCGCGGCCCGTGAGGGGGACGGCGCGGCGATCAAGTTCCCGCGGGCGAAGCTGCACGACGGCACGCTGGACTTCTCGTTCGCGGGGCTGAAGACGGCGGTCGCGCGGTGGGTGGAGGCCCGCCAGGACGCCGGCCAGCCGGTGCCGGTCGCCGACGTGGCGGCGTCGTTCCAGGAGGCCGTCGCCGACGTGCTGACCCGCAAGGCGGTGGCCGCGTGTGCGGCCCATGGCGTGACCGACCTCGTGGTCGGCGGCGGCGTGGCGGCCAACTCACGGCTGCGCGCGCTGGCCGCCGACCGGTGCGCGGCCGCGGGGATCCGGCTGCGGGTGCCGCGACCCGGCTTGTGCACTGACAACGGGGCGATGGTGGCCGCGCTGGGCGCGTCGATCGTCAGTGCCGGGCTGCCGCCCAGCCCGCTGGACATCCCGGCGGACTCCTCGCTGCCAGTGACCGAGGTCCTCGTCCGCTAAGCGTGCCTTACCTCTTGGCGCCGCGCCGCAGCACCTTGCGGAGCACGACGGCGACGCCGGCCGCGATGGCCGCCACTGGCACCACGCGCTTGAGGACCGGCACGACGACGAACTTGAAGGCGTTCAGCGACTCTTCCTGCTTCGGAGCCCCTTGGTTGGGGGCTGCGTCCTTGACTGCCGCGGGCGCGGTGGCCGGGGCCTGCGCGGCGGCCGCGCCCGCGGGCGCCGCGCCGGTCGTCGCCGCATCCGCCGCGGCGGCTGAGTCAGCCTCCGAATCGTCTTCACCGGCCGGGGCGGCGGTCTCGCTAGTGCTGTCGGCGGAGATCATCGCGGCGAGGTTCTCGGCGAACTGGGCGATGAGCTTGCCGCTGATCTCCGGCAGCAGCGAGCGGCCGAACTGCGCGGGCCGGCCCGTGACGTTCAGCGAGGTGTGAATGGTGGCGGTCGTCGTGGCCGCATCCTCGCCCGGCTTGAGGACCGCGTTGACTGCCGCCGATGCGGTACCCGCGCCCCGGGTCTCCTTGCCGGACGCGTTCAGCACGATCGTGTGATTCGCCTCGTCCTTCTCGGCGAACCTCGCGGTGCCCTTGTAGGTCAGCGACAGCGGCCCCAGCTTGACCTTGACCTGGCCTTCAACCGAGTCACCATCGACGGACAAGACGCTGGCACCGGGCATGCAGGGGGCGATCCGCTCCACGTCGAGCAGCACTTTCCACGCCTGCTCGGGCGGGACGGGAACGGTGAACGAGTTGTCAAGCTCGATGGCCATGCGGTCACTACCTTCATCGCGGTTAACTGCTGCCGTAGAAGTCTACGCTTGCCCTCACTTCCCCCTCAGCCCCAGGTAATCCCCGCCCGCTCAGGGCAGTAGCCCACAGCGGGGGTCCCGGGGTCATGGCGAGCGGAGCGAGACATCGGGCTTCCTGGGGACACGGGGTGTGTCCCCAGGAGACTCGCCTATACCCCAGCTGCCTTCGCCAGTGCCCGCCCCGTCAGCACCCGCGCTAGGTGGCGCCGGTAGTCGGCGGCCGCGCGCAGGTCGCTGGGCGGGCTGGTGCCCTGGTCGGCGTGCTGTGCCGCCGCGCGCATCGCCGTGGCCGACGCCTCGGCGCCGGCCGCCGCTGCCTCGACAGCGCCCGCCCGGACCGGCGTCGAGCCCATGTTGGTCAGCCCGATCCGGGCCTCCGCCACGTGCCCGTTGGACCGCCTGGCCAGCGCCGCCACCCCGACGATGGCCCACGCCTGCGCCGTGGGGTGGAACTTCTCGTAGTGATAGCCCCAGCCGTCGCCGAGCTTGGGCACCCGGACTGAGGTCAGGATCTCGCCGGGAGCCAAGGTGGTGGTGAGGTAATCGGCGAAGAAGTCGCCCGGGCTGACCTCCCGCGAGCCGCCCGGCCCGGTGACGACCAGGACCGCGTCCAGCGCGGTGATCACTGCGGGCAGGTCCCCGGCGGGGTCGGCGTGCGACAGCGCGCCGCCGATCGTGCCCCGGTGCCGGACCGCCGGGTCGGCGATCGTGCCCGCCGCCTGCGCCAGCAGGCCAGCGTGGGCCGCGATGAGCGGGTCCCTGGTCAGCTCGTAGTGCGTGGTCAGCGCGCCGATCTCCAGCGCGTCCCCGGCATCGCGGACGCCCCGCAATTCCGAGATGCCGCCCAGGTCAACCAGCAGGGTCGGGTAGGCGAACCGAAGCCGCAGCAGCGGGAGGAGCGACTGCCCGCCCGCGATGACCTTGGCCTCCTCGTCGGCGGCCAGCGCTGCTACCGCCGCTTCGACCGACCCGGGCCGCGTGTAGTCAAACGATGCCGGGATCATGCGGCACCGCCTCCGTCCGTCTGGTTTTGTGCGGGTGGTTGACGGGGGGTGGTCCCCCCTAGGGCAGGCGGAGCATTGTTGACGGCACTGTTGATGGCGCGCCACACGCGCTCGGGGGTGCAGGGCATCGCGACGTCGGTCACCCCGAACGGGCGCAGCGCGTCGACGATCGCGTTCACCACCGCCGGGGTGGAGGCGATCGTGCCGGCCTCGCCGACGCCCTTGACGCCGAGCGGGTTGAGCGTGGACGGCGTCTGCGTCCGGGCCAGGGTGAACGAGGGCACGTCGGCCGCCGACGGGATCAGGTAGTCCGCCAGCGACGCCGTCACCAGGTTGCCGGAGTCGTCGTAGGCGGCCTCCTCGAACAGCGCCTGCGCGATGCCCTGGACGATGCCGCCGTGCAGCTGGCCGTCCACGATCAGCGGGTTGATCACGTTCCCGATGTCGTCCACCGCGACGTAGGACCGGATCTTCACCCAGCCGGTCTCGGTGTCCACCTCGACCGCGCACAGGTGCGTGCCATGCGGGTAGGAGAAGTTGTCAGGGTCGATCGTGGCGTCGGAGTCCAGCGACGGCTCGACGCCGTCGGGCAGGTCATGCGCCGCGAACGCCGCGAACGCGATCTCCCCGATCGTCTTGCCCTGGTCGGGGTCGCCGCGCACCGCCCAGCGCCCGTCGGCCCACTCCAGGTCGGTCGGCGCGACCTCCATCATCGCGGCCGCGATCACCCGGGCCTTTTCCCGGACCTTGCCGCACGCGCTCACCAGCGCCGTCCCGCCGACCACGAGCGAGCGCGACCCGTAGGTGTCCATGCCCTTGTGCGAGATCGCGGTGTCGCCGTGCAGCACCCGGACATCCTCGAAGGGCACCCCCAGCTCGTCCGCGACGATCTGCGACCAGGCCGTCTCATGGCCCTGGCCGTGCGCCGACGAGCCGGTGATCACCTCCACCATGCCGGTTGGCAGCATGCGGATGGCGGCGTGCTCCCACCCGCCGGCCGCGTACCGCAGCGAGCCGAGCACCCGCGATGGCGCCAGGCCGCACATCTCCGTGTAGGTGGAGACCCCGAGGCCGAGGCGGACCGCCGCACTGGCCGCGTTTCGCGCGGACTGTTCCTTTCTCAGCTCCGCATACTGGAACAGGTCCTTCGCCAGCGCGGTGGCGGCCTCGTAGTTGCCGGTGTCGTAGGTCAGCCCCGAGATCGTGGTGTAGGGGAACTCCTCGTGCTTGATCCAGTTCCGCTCGCGCACCTCCAGCGGGTCCTGGCCGAGGTGGACGGCGAGGTCGTCCATGATGTGCTCAATCGCGTACGTCGCCTCCGGCCGGCCGGCCCCGCGGTAGGCGTCGGTCGGGGTCTTGGTGGTGAAGACGCCGGTGCAGTTGAAGCGGTACGCGTCCATCTTGTAGATCGCGTTGAACATGAACGCCCCGAGCAGTGGCACGCCTGGCGTGACGATCATCAGGTACGCGCCCATGTCCGCGAGCAGGTCGACGTCCAGGCCGCGCAGCGTCCCGTCGGCCTCGGCCGCGATGCGGATCTTCTGGATCTGGTCCCGGCCGTGATGGACGGCCGCGTTGCCCTCGGTCCGTGACTCCGTCCACTTGACCGGACGGCCTAGGCGCCTGGCCAGGATGAGCGCGAGCACCTCCTCGGCGGTGACCTGGAGCTTGGAGCCGAAGCCGCCGCCCACGTCGGGCGCGATCACCCGCAGCTTGTGCTCTGGGATCCCGGTCACCAGCGCCAGCATCACCTTGAGCACGTGCGGGATCTGGGTGGAGCTCCACATCGTGAACTCGTCGGCGACCGGGGCCACCACCACCGCGCGCGGCTCCATCGCCTCCGGGATGAGGCGCTGCTGGCGGTAGGTGCGCTCGATAACCACCGGGGCGCCGGCGAACGCGGCGTCGAGGTCGCCGTTGGCCAGCGTCCAGGTGTAGGACTTGTTGCCCTCCGCGTGCACCTTGGGGCTACCGGGCTCAAGTGCGGCTGGCATGTCCAGGACCGGGGGCAGCGCCTCGTACTCGACGTCGATGAGCTCAAGGGCGTCGGCGGCCGCGTACCGGTCGCGCGCCACGACGGCGGCGACGATCTCACCCGCGTAGCGGACGGTGTCGACGGCCATCGGCGGGTGGTTCGGTATCACGATGTCCTCGGTGACCGGCCACGCGCACGGCAGGGAGCCCTGCTCGGCGGCGACGTCGGGCCCTGCGAAGACGGCGAACACGCCGGGTGCGGTGCGCGCCGCGTCGAGGTTGACCGAGGTGATCCGCGCGTGCGCGTGCGGGCTGCGCAGGAACGCCACTTGGGCCAGGCCCGGCAGCGTGATGTTGTCCGTCCAGTTCGTCTGGCCGGTGACCAGGCGGGCATCTTCCTTGCGGGCGCGCGCCCGGCCGACTTCATGGTCTGCGGTGGCGGTCATGCCTGCACCCCCGCTCCGGTGGTGCTGCCGGCCGCCTTGAGGACGGCGCGGACGATGTTCTGGTAGCCGGTGCACCGGCACAGGTTGCCCTCCAGCCCGTCCCTGACCTGTTCCTCGGTCGGGTTCGGGTTCTCGTTGAGCAAGTCAACGGCGGCCAGGATCATCCCCGGGGTGCAGTAGCCGCACTGGAGCCCGTGCTCCTCGTGGAATGCCCTCTGCAACGGGTGCCAGCCGTCTTCGCCGGATCCGTTGCTGGCGGCCAGGCCCTGGATGGTGGTGACGGATGCGCCGTCGGCCTGCACGGCGAGCACCGAGCAGCTTTTCACTGACTTGCCGTTGAGCAGCACGGTGCAGGCGCCGCAGTTCGAGGTGTCGCATCCAATGGGGGTGCCGGTCCGCCCGGCGTGCTCCCTGAGGTAGTGAACCAGGAGCAACCGGGGCTCGACGTCGTCGTCGTAGCGCACGCCGTCGATGGTCAGGGTGATCTTCATACGCGGCCTCCTTGCCGGGCCAGATACGCCTGGTGATCACCGTAAAGCGGGCGGCAGCCGCGCGCATTAGTCAAACTGTGACTACGCGTAACCAGGGTTCCCCGGCCCGGCCTCGCGGAAGCCGGGACGGGCGGGGCCGGGAAACGCCTCCCACTGTGCCCCGGCCGACCCCGGCTCGCGGGAGCACGCCTGACCAGTGCTGGCCACGGGGCGCTGGTGGAATCCCGGCGAGGGCGGTGAAGTGCGCATCGGCGAGGTGAACCCGCAGGTCGCATGAGTGCGCCCCCCGCCTGGTTTCGGGAGCGTGACCTGGGTCACGTTCCCGGGTTCGGCCGGGAGGCGCTGAGGGTAAGTCACCCTGATAGGTCGCGATTCGCACTGATTGCGGATTCCTGTGATATTGGTATCATTGGGCAACTAAAAGACTCGCTTAATGATGATTTTCATACGGAAATCGTCGTTAGGTGCTAGAAGAGGGGTGACCCTAATGGCGACCGCCCAGGGCATGCCGCCTGCCGCTGGTGAGCAGCAGGTTGAGAAGGGCCTCAAGTCCGGAGCGCTCGGACTGATCTCCACGACCGTCATCGGCGTGGCCTCGACCGCCCCGGCCTACAGCCTGGCGGCCACGCTCGGGCTCATCGTCGCCGTCGTCGGGCTGGGCGCGCCGATCGTGGCCGTGCTCGCCTTCATCCCGATCTTCCTCACCTCGCTCGGCTACAACGAGCTGAACAAGGCCGACCCCGACTGCGGGACCACCTTCACCTGGGCCACCCGCGCGTTCGGCCCGCGCACCGGCTGGGCCGGCGGGTGGGCCATCGTCGCCGCCGACGTGCTGGTCATGGCGAGCCTGGCGCAGGTCGCCGGGCAGTACGTGTTCCTGCTCTTCGGCACCAAGAGCATCGGCACCAACGCGACCAGCGGCTGGGTCCTGCTCATCGGCGTCGCATGGATCGTGGTGATGACCTACATCTGCTACCGGGGCATCGAGGTATCGGCCGCCTTCCAGCGGGTGCTGCTGACGGTCGAGATCGTGATGCTGCTCGCGTTCTCCGTCACGGCGCTGGTCAAGGTCGGCAGCGGGAACCACCCGGCGGAGTCGATCACGCCCGCCTGGTCGTGGTTCAACCCGCTGCAGGGCGGTTTCACCGGGTTCGTCAGCGGCCTCATCCTCATGCTGTTCATCTACTGGGGCTGGGACAGCGCGGTGGCGGTCAACGAGGAGACCGACGACCCCGGCAAGACACCGGGCCGCGCGGCCGTCTTGTCCACCGTCATCTTGCTGGTCACCTACGTCATCGTCATCCTCGCCGCCCAGTCGTTCGCCGGCGTCGGGACCAAGGGCATCGGGCTGGGTAATAGCGACAACTCCGGGGACGTGCTGTCGGTCCTGGGCGACGCGGTGTTCGGCGGCTCCGGGGTCGGGCTTTTCCTGTCCCGGCTGCTCGTCTTGATGGTGCTCACCTCGGCGGCCGCCTCGACGCAGACCACGATCTTGCCGACGGCCCGCACCACCCTGTCGATGGCGACCTACCGGGCGATCCCGAAGGCGTTCGCGCGGATGCACCCGCGTTACCTGACCCCCACGGTCTCCACGATCGCCATGGGCGTGATCTCGATCGCGCTGTACGTCGGGTTCAACTACATGTCGGGCGGCTTCGTCATCGCCGACGCGGTCACCGCGATCGGCCTCTACATCGCGTTCTACTACGGGCTGACCGGGTTCGCGTGCGCCTGGTACTACCGGCGGACGCTGCGCGAGAGCCAGCGCAACCTGTGGATGCGGGGCATCTTGCCCGCGCTCGGCGGCCTGATCATGTACGCGGCGGGCGGCTGGTCCATCTGGGCCGACTGGGATTTCGCCGCGAACAACAGCTACACGTCCTGGCTGATGCCGTTCTGGCCGCACTGGTACATCGGCGGCGTCTTCGTGATCGCGTTCCTGTCCGCCCTGGCGGGCCTGGTCGCCGGGATCTGGATGCGGTTCGCCCGGCCCGCCTTCTTCCGCAAGGAGACGCTGACCCGGACCACCCCCACCCTGGTCCCCGAGCTCGACTAGCCATCTGGATCGCGGCTAGCTGGGCGGTGACCTGCTCCTCGGCGAATTCCTGCGTCAGGCCGAGCGCGTCCGCCGCGCGCCGGGTCCCTGGTACCGCTATGCTCTCTCCTGCACCCCACTTCACGAATGCGATACTCGCTGGTATCGTTAATTTTCCGTTTCCCAGTTCGGAATGAGGCAAGCGCGTGACCACCACCGAACCCGTGACGGCCCTGGGCGCCCGGCAGACCGGGCCGACCCCGCCGGCCTGGGAGGAGGCCCGGGAAGTCACCCTGCCCAGGCGGCGCGCCGGGTACACCACGGCGGTGACCATTGGCGGTGAGCAGTTCTACCTGACCGCCAACGCCGCCGCCGACGGCACCCTCGGCGAGGTCTTCATCCAGTGGGGCAAGCACGGGTCGGGCACGGCGGGCCTCATGGACCTGTACGCCAACGCGCTATCCATGGCGCTGCGCCACCGGGTGCCGCTCGCCGACCTGGTCCGGTCCGGGCTGGGCCTGCGTTTCGCCCCCGCCGGGCGTACCGATGACCCGGACATCCCGCGCGCCCACTCCGTCGCTGACTACGTCGCCCGCCGCCTGGCCATCGACTGGCTGCCCCGCACCGACCGCGCGGGCCTCGGCGTCCTCACCCGGTCCGAGCGCCTCCGCCAAGCCGAGCCCCGGCTCACCGCGCTAGCCAGCCACCGCTAGTCATACAGCATCAGTCAGACAGCGTTAGTCAAACAGGGCCCTGATGTCCTCGGCATCCAGGGCCGTGCCGAAGGTGCCGTCGCTGTCGATGACCGAGGCGAAGAGCTCGGCCTTGCGCGCCTTCAGCGCCATGACCTTCTCCTCGATCGTCCCGGCCGAGATCAGCCGGTAGACCATGACGTTCTTGGTCTGCCCGATC
Source organism: Streptosporangiaceae bacterium (assembly GCA_025935815.1). Lineage (GTDB taxonomy): Bacteria > Actinomycetota > Actinomycetes > Streptosporangiales > Streptosporangiaceae > Trebonia. Next base: position 1,233 of record JAICUO010000212.1, on the reverse strand, counting down.
CGGTGGGTGCGGTCCACCGCCTGCGCCTCGGTAGCAGGGTTCCACCAGGGATCGAGCAGGAAGACGTAATCCGCCTCCGTGAGGTTCAGCCCGAAGCCGCCCGCCTTCAGCGAGATCAGGAACGCCGGCGCGGTCCCGTCCTTGAACCCCGACAGCACGTCCGCCCGGTTGACCGTCGACCCGTCCAGGTAGCAGCACTCGATGCCCGCCGCCTCCAGCCGGCGCCGCGCGATCCGCAGGAACCGGGTGAACTGGCTGAAGACCAGGGCCCGGTGCCCGCTCCCGGCCACGTCCAGCATCTGCTCGACCAGCGCGTCGATCTTGGCCGAGGCGACATCGGCGTGCTCCTCATCGACCAGCGCCGCGTGCAGCGACAACTGGCGCAGCAAGGTCAGCGAGCGCAAGATCGTGAACCGGTTGCGGTCCAGGTCGCCCAGCAGGCCGAGCACTTTCTGCCGCTCCCGTTGCAGGTGCGTCTGATACAGCCGCCGGTGCCGGGGCGACAGGTCGACCTCGAGAACCTGCTCCTGCTTTTCCGGCAGGTCGGCGGCGACCTGCTCCTTGGTCCGCCGCTTGATCAGCGGCTTGATCCGCCGCCGCAGCTGCGCCAGCAGCTCGGCGCTCCCGCCCTTCTCGATGGGCCGCGCGTAGTACTCGCGGAACCGCTCGGGGCTGGGGAACAGCCCCGGCGCGGTGATCGACAGCAACGACCACAGCTCGGTCAGGTTGTTCTCCATCGGCGTGCCGGTGATCGCGATCTTGACCGGGGCCGGCAGCTTGCGCGCGCACTGGTAGGCCTTCGACTGGTGGTTCTTGACGTACTGCGCCTCATCCATGACAAGGCCGCTCCACTGGCGCGCGCCGTAATCATCGAAGTCCAGCCGCAGCAGCGTGTAGGAGGTGACCACCGCGTCCGCCCCGGCGATGACCTCATCCAGGGACTGCCTGCGCCGGGCGAGCGTGTCCCCGATCGTCACGACCTTCAGGTCCGGGGTGAACCGCGCGGCCTCCGCCGCCCAGTTCGGCAGCACGCTGGTCGGGGCGACAATCAAGAACGGGCTGGCCCCAACGCGACCGGCTGGCGGCCCGTCGCCCGCTGCCTGGCCGTCGCGGGCGGTGGCGGCGCGCTGGCCCATCCGCGCGTGGCTGATGAGGCAAGCCCTTGCCGCCGACATCAGCGCGGAGATCCTGGCCGGGCCGCCGCTGAGGGCACCGCGGGATTCCGGGGTCATC
>JAICUO010000866.1 GCA_025935815.1 Streptosporangiaceae bacterium | reverse complement strand
TGCATGTTGCCGCCCGGATCCTTGGCGGCGGGGTTCGCTAGCGCCCGCCGGCCGGCCGGGTCGCACTAGACTTGGCGAGGGATTCGCGATTACGGGTGATACCCCGCCTACAGGGCCGGGAGATGCGGAGTCAGCCGGAGATGTCACGCCGTCTTCCCGAGGGGGTGGACGCATCTGTTCCCAACGTGGCGCGGATGTATGACTACTACCTCGGCGGCAAGGACAATTTCGCCGCTGACCGGGCAGCTGCCGAGGAGATCATGCGACTGGTCCCGGAGACCCGGGCAGAGGCCCTGTCGAACCGCGCCTTCCTGCGGGTGGCCGCCCGGTACCTGACCGCCCTGGCGGGCATCAGCCAGTTCCTGGACATCGGCACCGGGCTGCCCACCCAGGGCGCGCTTCACGAGGTGGCCGCCGAAACCTGCGCGGATGCGCGAGTCGCCTACGCCGACTATGACCCGGTCGTGGTCCTGCATGGCCAGGCCGTGCTCGCCAGCGCCGGCCGCAGCATCGCCGTCCGGGCCGACCTCCGGGATCCCGTCGCGCTGCTGGCCAGCCCCGAGATCAGGAATCACCTGGATTTCACCCGCCCGGTCGCGGTGTTCCTGCTGGCCGTCTTGCATTTCATCGCCGACGAGGACGACCCGGCCGGCATCATCGCCACCCTCCGGGACGCGCTCGCGCCCGGCAGCTACCTGGTGATCAGCCACATCGTTCCCGGCCGCGTACGGAACCGGCCAGTCGACAGCGACGTCGCCGCCCGCGTTTACGAGATCTACGGCCAGGCAACCGAACGGCTGCACCCCCGCACCCCCGAGCAGATCACGGGCCTCCTGGACGGCTTCGAACTCATCAAGCCGGAAACCCTGGCCGCATACGCGCAGTTTCCCGACCACGGCGGCACCGCCAGTGCAAGCCCCGTCGGCTGGAGGGTCCTGGCCCGCAAGCCCTAGCTCTTACGCGCCGGTTCTAGGGTCGGCTAAGACCTGTCTCGGCAGGCAAATAGGGAATTCCTCCAATGCGCCGGCGCGGGCCTTACGGCGAGACTCCATAGTGACCGGCGATGACATGGCCGGAAACTGAGGAGGAACGATGAACCACAAGAGCACCGAGGGCATACGGGGACCGTTGGCCCGCATCGGCCGGCGCATCGCCGCGCTCGTCGCGGAGTGCAACTACGCCCAGACCCGGATGACCAGCTCGCGGAACACCCCGGAACATTTCTGACGTCAGGGCCCACCGCGCTGGTGACCGTGCGCGGCGGAGGCTACGGCCCCGGGACTCCGCGTGAAGGCTGGTGAGCTCTGGCCGCTCGAGCGGTCCACGAGGTAGGGTTCACGTGAACCGGAGGTGCTGAACGTGCGCAAGGTCGTCGTGTACGAGCTGTTGTCCCTCGACGGTGTCGCGGAGAAGCCCGAGGGATGGTTCGCCGGCTGGGACGAGGCGATGGAGGCCAACCTCGGCGCCGTCATCGCGGCGCAGGACGCGGTCATCCTCGGGCGGCGCAGCTACGAGGAGTGGGCCGGGTTCTGGCCGGGCAGCGACTTCGAGCCGTTCGCGACGTTCATCAACGGGGTCGCGAAGTACGTCGCCACCTCCGCGCCGCTCGACCGGAACTGGGCCAATGCGACTGCGATCGACGGCGACCTGGCCGGGTTCGTGCGGGACCTGAGGAACCAGCCCGGAGCCGACATCGGCGTGCACGCATCCATCTCGGTCGCCCAGGCCCTGCTTGCCGCAGGCGTCGTCGACGAGCTCAGGCTGGTGATCGCACCAGTGATCGCGGGCAGCGGGCGCAGGCTCCTCGACGGCTTGCCCGCGATCCGGATCGAGCCGATCCGGACCACGACCACCCCGGCTGGCCACCTGCTCGCCAACTACCGCGTCATCGGCTAGGCGGGCGACCCGTCGCGGGCAGCCGGGGCAGCGCCGCACGGTATTCGCCGGCCCCGGCTCGACCGGGCGGCGCGGCACCCGTTCCGGGGCGATGACCCCGGCTAGACAGGCGCCTTACTGCCCTCGGCCTGCTTCTCGAATATCCGGACGACCTCCTCCACGGAGCGGCCCTTTGTCTCTGGCAAGAACTTGAACACCAACCCGATCGCCACTACCGACAAGACCGCGAAGGACACCATGACCGCGGCCAGCCCCCATGCGTTCTGCCAGGCCGGGAACGCCTCGATCAGCGCGAAGTTGGCAACCCAGTCCACGGCCGCGCCGATCGCGGCCGCCCGGCCGCGGACAGATGTCGGGAAGACCTCGCCCTGGATCAGCCAGCCCGTCCCCCCGACGCCGATCGCGAACGAGGTGATGAAGAACGAGAAGCCGACCATGACCACCACGGTCTTCGGTATGTCGGTGAAGAACGCGACCCCGGCCGCGGCGACCAGCATGAACACCGCCATGCCGGCGTAGCCCCCCATGGCCAGCGGGCGCCGGCCGAACTTGTCGATCCAGCGGAAGGCGAAATAGGTCGCGACCACGTTAACCGCGCCCAGGATGGCGGTGACCTCCACCCCCGCCACTGCGGCGGCGACGGCATTGTGCCCGCTCTGGAAGAAGGTCGCCAGGATCTTCGGGCCGTAGTAGAAGGGAATGTTGATCCCGGTAATCTGCTGGAAAATGAAGAACACGCAGACCACGATCAGCGCCCGGATCACGCCCCTCGTCCACTGCGTCTTCCGCCGCCGTTCTTCCACCGTGCCCCTGAGCTGCTCCGCGGCCGTAC
>JAICUO010000717.1 GCA_025935815.1 Streptosporangiaceae bacterium | reverse complement strand
TCGATCGCGTCGCTGATCGCCTGGACCTGGTCGCGATCGGGATCGGCGTCCGCCGCGGCAGTGCCCTTGCCATCGGCAGCGCCCTTGCCATCGGCAGCGCCCTTGCCGTCGGCACGGTGGCCGTCGTCGGCGTCCGGGTCCTCGGCGGGCCGGTAGCGGACCTCGACGGGGTAGGTGCGCCCGGAAACCTCGACCACCGGAGCCGAGACCGCGTCCCTGCCCGCGAAATGGGCCGCGAAGCGCTCGGGGTCGATCGTCGCGCTGGTGATGATGACCTTGAGGTCGGGGCGGCGGGGCAGCAGCTGGCTTAGGTAGCCCAGGATGAAGTCGATGTTCAGGCTGCGCTCGTGCGCCTCGTCGATGATCAGCGTGTCGTAGCGGAGCAGGTCGCGGTCCTGGGCGAGCTCGGCGAGCAGGATGCCGTCGGTCATCAGCTTGACCAGCGTCGCGTCGTTGGCCTTGTCGGTGAACCGTACCTTGTAGCCGACGGCGTCGCCGAGGCTGGTGCCGAGCTCTTCGGCGATCCGCTCGGCGACGGTGCGCGCGGCGATCCTGCGCGGCTGAGTGTGGCCGATCTGGCCGCTGATGCCGCGGCCAAGCTCCAGGCAGATCTTGGGCAGCTGGGTCGTCTTGCCGGAGCCGGTCTCGCCCGCGACGATGACGACCTGATGGTCGCGGATCGCGGCCGCGATCTCGTCCCGGCGCTGGCTGACCGGCAGGTCCTCCGGGTAGCTGATCGCCGGGACGGCCTGGCGGCGCTGCCGCTGGCGCGCCCGGGCACGCTCGACGTCGCCGGCCAGCTTGGAAATAGCCTGCTCGCGGGCCCGCGGGTCGCGCAGCCCGGCCGCCCGGTCGGCATGACGACGCAGCCGACGGGCATCAGCCAGCATCAGCTCAGGCAGCAGCCGCCGCAACTCGGGCAGCGTCGGGTCGGGCGGCGTCATTTCGGGCGGCGTCATTTCGGGCAGTGTCATTTCGGGCAGCGTCATCGAATCGTTCACCGGCGGGAAAGGGTAGACCACAGAGTCCGCCAAGCGCTAACGCGTTTTGCCCGCCGTAGCTTCCAGCGTGATTGCCGGCACCCCAGTTCGTGTCCCGGTGCCACCGGAGGGCCAGGTCAGGGTCACTTCTAGCCTGCTCGCCTACCGGCGGGTGGCCTGCAAGCCGCGGGCCAGGCTGCCGGCCGCCTCCCGGATCCACTCGCGCAGCGCCTCCTGGCCGGCCGGAGCGGCCAGCGTGCCCGGCGCGCTCGCCGCCCCCGGTGCGCTCGCCGGCGGCGGCATGCGCGAGGCGCGCGCCCGCGGCGGCCCGGCGCCCGCCTCCGCTATCAGGTCCGCTACCTCCCGGCTGGTGACCGTGCGCACCAGCACCATGATCTGGGCCGCCTCCAGGCGGCGGGCGGCGCGCTCGCGCGGGCCGTCGCCGGGCTTGGCCAAGACCGCCGTGAGCTGGTCTTCAGCCTCCTCCCAGAGCGCACGCAGCCGGGACGCGGACTCCGGGCTGGCCTGGGCCATCCGGCGGAACGTGTCCAGGCGCGTCAGCCCGCCCGCCGCGCGACAACCACCCCCTGGCTCGCCGCCAGCGGAGCCCCCCGCGGAATACCCGCCTGCCCCGTTGCTGTTATCCGCCGCAGAGGGCCGCGGGCGGCCAGCCGGCGCGTCATCAGCCGCCGCCAGCAGCGCCTTGGCCGCGGCGACCAGCGGGGTCTGCCCGATCCGGCGGTCGCGGACCGCCGCCACCACCGCGTCAAGCACCGTCGGGCCGTCGCCGAAGACCAGCTCCTCCTTGGACCGGACGTAGCTGAACAGCGTCTTCACCGAGATGTTGGCCGCGTCCGCGATCTGCGCGACGGTGACGTCATCGAAGCCGCGCTCGGCGAACAGCCGCTGCGCCGCATCGAAGATCGCCGCGCGGGTCAGCCGCTTCTTACGCTCGCGCAGGCTCTCCGGCGGCGGGTCTGCGGCGGCCGGCCCTGGCGCCTGTTCCTCTAGAAGGAAAGCAACGGACCTCACGGCGTGAAGTGTAATAGGTAACCATGTTACGAAATACACTCACTTTCGCCTCATGAGGTAACTCACTTACCTTTTGCAGGCACTTACGATGGGCCGGGCGACCACCGCCAGCCGGAGTGGGACCTTTCGCCCCGCACGCCTGGTATGGTGGCCACATCGGCTAGGTGCCCATCTGAGCGGCCCAGGCCTTACCCGCACTAAGCGTCAGAACATCGTGGCGTGCGGACGCGAATATCGCCTCCCGCAGTCCCGGCTCATCTCCGGGGCGCCCCTGTGGCGGGAACCCGACGCGCATATCTCGCCCCCTCCCAGTGCGGAATGCAACAGGAGTCATCCGAGCACCTGCGGAACCAAGATCGCGGCGGACGCGGCACTCCGGCCGCCCGCCTGCTCATGATCTTCCTTCACTACTTACCAAAGGAATCACTAAATGACGACAACCACACAAGAAACATCCTCTGCAGAAGAGCGGGTGCGTCCGGCTGACGCGCCGGACGCCATCACCGTGCGGGGCATCGCCGACATCAGCGACGGCCACGGCTACCTGCTCACCCGCGGTTATCGCCGCTCCCCCGCCGACGTTCCCCTTCCGGCCGGCCTGATCCGCCAGTACGAGCTGCGCCGGGGCGATGAGATCGAGGCCACCGCGACCGCTGCCCGCGGCGGGACCAACGCGGCCCCCAAGGGCGGTGCCGCCAACAACGGTGCCGCCAAGAACAATGGCTCCAAGAACGGCGCGACGGCCACGGGCGGCGGCGACGGCCGGGCATCCCTGACCGAGATCACGGCCATCAACGGCCTCGCGCCCGCCGCGGCACGGCGACGCCCGGCCTTCGATGACCTCACGCCGGTGTACCCGTCGCGGCGGCTTCGCCTCGAAGATGGGGACCCGTCGCCGACCGCGCGGATCATCGACCTGCTGACCCCCATCGGCAAGGGCCAGCGCGGCCTCATCGTCGCGCCGCCCAAGGCCGGCAAGACCATGGTGCTCAAGACGATCGCCCGCGCGATCGCGGCCGCCCATCCGGAGGTCCACCTGATGGTGGTGCTCGTCGGCGAGCGCCCCGAGGAGGTCACCGACTTGCGCCGCACGGTGCGCGGCGAAGTCGTCTACTCCACTTTCGATGAGTCTCCCGCCGAGCACGTCCGGGTCGCCGAGCTCGCGATCGAGCGCGCCAAGCGGCTGGCCGAGGTCGGCCGCGACGTCGTCGTCTTGCTGGACTCCCTCACCCGGCTGGGCCGCGCCTACAACCTGGCGGCGCCCGCTACCAGCCGCACGCTGTCCGGCGGGGTGGCGGCGACCGCGGTGCACCCGCCCCGCCAGTTCCTCGGCGCGGCGCGCGACCTCGAGGAGGGCGGGTCGGTGACGATCTTGTCCACCGCCCTCATCGACACCGGGTCGCTGCTCGACAACGTGCTCTTCGAGGAGTTCAAGGGCACCGGCAACATGGAATTGCGACTGCGCCGCGACCTCGCAGAAAAGCGCCTGTTCCCGGCGATCGACCCGGTCCCCTCCAGCACCCGCCGCGATGACCTGCTCATGGAGCCCGCCGAGCATGCCGCGGTCACCCACCTTCGCCGGGCCCTGGCCGCGCTCGGCCCCCAGCATGCCCTTGAGCTGCTGCTGGACAAGACCCGCGAGCCCAACGAGCACTTCCTCCGCCAGGTTCACGCGGCCCGCTGACCGCCGCCAGGGCACCGTGTTACCAGGGCACCGTGTTACCAGGGCACCGTGTCACCAGGGCACCGTGTCACCAGGGCACCGTGTCACCAGGG
>JAICUO010000851.1 GCA_025935815.1 Streptosporangiaceae bacterium | reverse complement strand
GGGCCTGGCCCGGCTACGCGGCCTGCTGGACTCGCCCGCCGAGACGGTCCGCTGAACTGACACTAACGAGAAAGAGAGCGACGAACGTGAACGACTTGAAGTACTTGCTGGAGCGGGCGCTGGCGGACGGGCACGGCCCGGCCCGCGCTGCCCACGCTGACCCATCCGGGGACCTGGCGCGCGGCAAGCGACTGCTGCTGCGGCGCGCCCGGTACCGGATGCTCGCCTCGTCGGCCGCGGCGGCGATCGCGGCGGCCGTCGTGGTGCCCATCGCGCTGAGCGGCTCCCCGGCTCAGGCCGGGCTGGTCGCCTACACCGGCGCGCAGCCGCCGGGGTACGTGGTGAAGGAGATCCCGGCCGGCTGGGTGATCCAGGGCACCAACGCGTACGCCCTGACCATCGCGCCCGCCAGCGACGCTGACCAGAACCCGGACTCGTACCTGGGCAAGCTCGTCGTCATGCAGGGTGAGTTCAGCACCGCCGACGCGGCGGCGGACGGCTGGGTGGCCACGACCGCCGCCGGGCGCACGGCGTACTACAACCACGGTCAGCCCAGCGGCGACGGGACGGTGACCGCGGGCTTCGTCATCGAGCAGGCGCCCGGCCGCTGGCTGACGGTCCAGGCCCCGGCCTCCCTCGCCTGGACCGAGGCGCAGTTCAAGGAGTTCGCCCTCGGCGTCACCATCTTGGCCACCGCCAAGCCCAGCCAGGGCTGAGGACAGGGCTGGCGCAGGCCCGGGCGGGGCCTGCGCCAGCGCCATTTCAGCCCCGTTTCAATGCTCCTGCCTAGCGTGCTGGCGATCCGGGTCACCGGTAAACCCCGCGCAAGAGGAGTAACAACGACATGAAGCCACCGATCAGGCTGCTAGCCGGCGCGCTCGCGGCCATGGGGCTGGCCGCCGGCCTCACGATGGGCGGGACGGGAACCGCCCGCGCCGACGTTGTCCCGCCATCGGGGACATGGTCGGAGATCTTCAGCCCGTACCTGCACGCCCAGGGGAACACCCTGTGCTTCGATGACCCGAGCGGGTCCACGGCGCGGGATCAGCCGATGCAACTGTGGCGCTGCCACGGGTACGCCTCCAACGGGACAATGGAGCGGTGGGCGATCATCCCCGTGCTGGATAGTGTGACTGACCTCCCCATCCGGGACTGGACCAACCAGAGCGACCCCGGCAGCCCGCTCTACTACGTCTACAACCTGGCCGCGAACGAGTGCCTTACCGGATCGGCCACCCTTGCCCTGGGCCAGCAGCTGACCTTGGACCCCTGTACCTATGTGGGAACACGATGGGAGCTGAGCAGCGACAACGCCATCAGCTCAAGCGGCACGGACTTCCAGCTCCACCTGTGGACCTCGAACCCGGGCTTCCAGAACTGCGCGTCCGCGAGCAACTTCACCGATAGCAGCGGCACCCGCCTGGTGATCGAGCCATGCTCGCTCTACGACACCAGCCAGATCTGGAACCTGGGGTAGCGAGCTAGGCCAGGTCCGCTACCGCGGCGAGCAGGCGATCCACGTCGGTGTCGTCGTTGTAGTGGACCAGGCCGGCGCGGACCGCCCCGCCGTCGCCGAGGCCGAGGGCACGGCATAGTTCCAGCGCGTAGTTGTTGCCACTCCACACGTTGATCCCGCGCTGCGCCAGCGACTCGGCCACCGCGGGCGGCGTCAGCCCGGAGACGGTGAAGAACGCCGTCGGCGCCCGCCGCGCCGCCTTCCCGTACAGCGTGACGTGGCTCATCGAGGCCAGGCCGCCCAGGAGGTGGGTGAACAGCGCCGCCTCGTACTCCTCCACGGCCGTCATCGACGCGAGCACCCGCTGGCGCCGGGACGCGCCCGCCTCCCCCGGCCCCGGGGCCAGCGCCGCGATGTGGTCTACCGCGGCGGTAACCCCGGCCAGGTCGGCGAACGGCAAGGTGCCCAGCTCGAAGCGGTCCGGCACCTCGTCGGAGGACGGCGCCAGCTTGTCCGGGCGCAGCGTGGCCAGCAGCGCCGGGTCCGCGACCAGGGCCGCGACGTGCGGTCCGGACCACTTATAGGCGCTGGTCGTGTAGAAGTCGGCGCCGAGCGCGGTCACGTCCACCGGGATGTGCGGGGTGGCGTGCACGCCGTCCACGTAGACCAGCGCGCCGGCCGCGCGCGCGAGCGCCGAGACGGCGGCCACGTCAGGCCGGGTGCCGATCGCGTTGCTGGCCGCGGTCACCGCGACCACGCGGGTCCGCGAGCCGATCAGCTCCTCGTACTGGGCGACCGGCAACTCACCGGTGGCCAGGTCGAATTCCGCCCACTTGACGACCGCGCCGGCCCGGCCCGCCGCCTGGATCCACGGGCGGACGTTGGAGTCGTGATCGAGCCGGGACACGACCACCTCATCCCCCGGCCGCCAGTCCCGCGACAGCGCGGCCGAAATCCGGTAGGCCCACTCCGTGGCGCTCGGCCCGAACGCCACTCCCGCTGGAACCCCGCCTACGAGGTCGGCGACGGCCTGCCGGGCCCGCGCCACGATGGCGCCCGAGCGGTCACTGGCGGCGAACGCGCCCCCGACATTCCCGATCCCGGCCCGGTAGGCCTCCGCGATCGCCGCGATGACCGCGTCGGGGACCTGCGTCCCGGCGGCCCCGTCGAGGTAGGCGTGACCGTCGCGCAGCGCCGGGTAACCCGACCGGACGCGGCTGGCGTCGTAACTCATGAACCCGGCATCTCCCTGCACGCAACGGTAACCACTGCCGCACGGCCGATATCATCGCTCTTCCATCGGGCGTGCCCGGGGGGGAACCGGGGGGTCGCCCCGCCGAGAGGTAACAGCGGCGGCATCAGCGTACATCTCGCGCACCCGCCCCGCGATCACCGCGAGCATCCCGCCCAGCCCG
>JAICUO010000807.1 GCA_025935815.1 Streptosporangiaceae bacterium | reverse complement strand
GGCGGCCAGGATCTCCCCGGCCAGCGCGCCGGTCCCGGCGCCAGCCACGACGATCGCACGGGGCCGGGCGTCAGCGGCTAGCCCGGAGAGATTCGCCTCGTCACAGGCCCGGAGCACGGTGCGCACCTGCGCGGCCGCCGCCGCGACCTGGCGCAGCATACCCCCGGGGTCGCCGGCCTCAACGAGCTCTGGGTCATCGAGCCGGTAGGCGGCGAACGCCGCCCCGCCATGGGGGGTGTTCACCCCGCCCCGCCGGCCGGGTCGACGGAGTTACCCGCCGGGCCACCGCCCGCGGTTTGCCGGGCCTCGTCTACCAGCAGCACCGGGATGTCGTCGCGCACCGGGTAGGCCAGCCCGCAGCCCGTGCAGACCAGCTCGGCGGCCGCCTCATCGGCGCGCAGCTGCGCGCGGCACTTGGGGCAGGCCAGGATCTCCAGTAGCCAGTCGTCAATGTTCACGGTCATCCTTCCGTCGTGCCGCGTATGAGCCCCAGTGCCTCGTCTCGGATCTCGGCCATCTGCCCGGGGGTTGCCGCCTCCACGTTCAGCCGCAGCAGCGGCTCGGTGTTGGACGGCCGGACATTGACCCACCACGTGTCGCCCGCGATGGTGAGGCCGTCTAGCTCATCAACGGTCACCCCGGGGTGCTTCGCGTAGACATCCCTGATCTTCGCGGTGATTCCGGCCTGGTCGCAGACCTCGCTGTTGATCTCTCCGCTGGCTGTGTAGCGGGAGTACTTCGCCAGGAGGCCTGACAGCGGCCGGTCGGAGGTGCCGAGCGCGGCCAGGGTGTGCAGCGCCGCCAGCATGCCGGAGTCGGCGAACCAGAAGTCACGGAAGTAAAAGTGCCCGGAGTGCTCGCCGCCGAAGACGGCGTTGGTCTCGGCCATCTTCGCCTTGATGAACGAGTGGCCCACGCGGGTCCGGACCGGGACCCCGCCGTGCTCGGTGATGATCTCGGGGACGCCGCGGCTCGTGATCAGGTTGTGGATGATGGTGGCGCCCGGCTCGTGAGCCAGCTCGCGGGTCGCGATGAGCGCGGTGAGCACCGACGGGCTGACGATCTGGCCCTTCTCGTCCACGACGAAGCAGCGGTCGGCATCGCCGTCGAAGGCCAGGCCGATGTCGGCCTGGTGCTCGATGACCGCCCGCTGCAGGTCGCGCAGGTTCGCCGGGTCTATCGGGTTCGCCTCGTGGTTCGGGAACGTGCCGTCCAGCTCGAAGTACAGCGGGATCAAGTCGATGGGCAGGCCCTCGAAGACCGTCGGCACCGAGTGGCCGACCATCCCGTTGCCGGCGTCGGCCACGACCTTCAGCGGGCGGATTCCCGACAGGTCGACCAGCTTCTTGAGGTAGGCGGCGTAGCCGGGGAGGAGATCACGGCTGGTGATCGTGCCGTGCGGCTTGTCGCCGCGGGGGACTCCGGCGGCGACCAGCCGCTTGAGGTCGGCGAGGCCCGTCTCGATGCCGACTGGCTTGGCGCCGGCCTTGCACAGCTTGATGCCGTTGTACTTCGCGGGGTTGTGGCTCGCGGTGACCATCGCGCCGGGGACGTTCAGGAAGCCGCTGGCGTAGTAGACCAGGTCGGTCGGCCCGAGGCCGCCGCTGATGACGTTGGCGCCCTGGCTCGCGGCGCCGCGGGCGATCGCGCCGGCGAGCGGCTGGCTGGACGTGCGCATGTCGTGGATGACGACGAGCTGATCGGCGTTCGTCAGCCGCGCGAAACCCGCGCCGATCTGCTCGGCGACGGCCTCGTCAAGCTGATCGGGTACGACTCCCCTGATGTCGTACGGCTTGAAGATCTGCTCCAGGTCGCTCAATGTCGCTCCGCTCGTGTCCCGTCCCGATGCTTGCGCCCCGCCGGTAAATCTGTTCAGAACAAACCTATCGGTCATGCCAAACGGGCCTGGCATCCTGTGGGTGTTTACCGCGCCCGCGTTGCCGTAACCGGCCGGGATCAGGGCGGAAGCCGCTAGCCGGGCTGGGCTGGGCTTATTCGGGCTGAGCAGTGGGGGCGGAACGCAAGACGCGCAGGTGGCCACGGCGGCCGACCTCCACGCCCTGGCCAACGGGCTCCGGAGCCGAGGCGGGCCGGGAGGCGCTCCCGGGGCGCGAGTCGCCGCCACTGGCCGCGCTCACGGAGCCGACGGAGCGGGGCCGGGACCGGTCGGCGACGGCCTTCGGCTCACGGACGACGTTGGCGATCGCCTCCAGGTCGTCAGCGCGCTCCTGCTCGGGGCTAGGGGGCAGCCGGACGACATCCCAGCCGCGCGGCGCGACAAGCCGGTCAGCGTGCTTCTCGCACAGGTCGTAGGTATTTGGCTCCTCATAGGCGGACAGCGGGCCAAGTACGGCCGTGGAGTCCCGGTACACGAACGTGAGCGTGTAGACGGGAGGCTGCTTGCACGCCGTACGTGAGCAGCAACGGGAATTCACGCACCCACCTCGCTCACCAGATCGTCAATGGCCACGATAGCAGCGCCAGTCCCCGTCAGCCGTGTAACGCGCCTGCTCGCGTGAGCGTGGTCAGCCGGGTCGTCTGGCGCTTGTCCCCGTGCTGCCCGCCAGGCCCAGTTGTCGCTCACAAGGGCTGACGGTACCCATCCGCAGGCGGTTACGCCATCACCGTCGGGGTGTTCGCGTTCGTGTCGTTTTAGGGCGTATACGCACCGGTGAATCGCGCCCGTGCTTGCGGGTCCGGCTCCGTCGCTGGCCAACCCGGCCGCGCCGTCAAGCGATACGCTCGCTAGCTGTGGACAGTGATCACGGCGGATCGGACGCGGCGGCGCGCAGCGCACGGGTCCGGCGGCGGGACCGGCGGGGGCGAGGGCTGCGGGGCAGGCTGGTGCCACCTACCGTGCCGATGTACCGGACACGGGCGGAGCAGTTCGACGACATCGTCTTGGACGCGGTCGCCCGGCTGGAGCCGCGCTGGGAATCGGAGTTGTCCAGCGTCGAGTTCGCGGTCCAGGAGGTGCCGGAGGCCGAGGAACTGGCCGACGACGCCGGCGAGATCCCGCTCGCGCGGGTTATCCCGGGAACGCCGGATAGCGGGGACCCTAATCACCCGGCGACCCCGGTGCGCATCGTCATCTACCGCCGCCCGCTGCTGGCCCGGGCCGAGAACGACGACGAGCTCAGCGACCTGGTGTTCGAGGTCGTGGTCGAGGAGCTCGCGCGGGCGCTCGGCATCGACCCGGACTCCATTGACCCCGAGGAGTAGCGGCTAGCCCGACGATCGGCGGGGCTG
>JAICUO010000342.1 GCA_025935815.1 Streptosporangiaceae bacterium | reverse complement strand
CGGGGACCTCGTGGTACTCCCGCGACAGCGCCCAGCAGACCCGCTCCGGCATCCAGGCCGGCACGGTGACGGCGGCCAGGCCGCCGGGGCGCAGGACCCGGGCGACCTCGTCCATCATGCGCTGGTCATCGGGGACGTGCTCCAGGGTCTCGGCCGCGATTACCTTGTCAAACGACCCGGTGGCGAACGGCAGCCGGGTACCGTCCGTCCGCAGCGCCGCCGCCGACGCGGGCGGCCCGGCCTCACCCTCCAGCGCCATGGCGCCGAGCATCGCGCTCACCCCGGCCAGCTCGCCGGCGTCGAGGTCGGCGGCGACGACGCGGGCGCCCCGGCGGTAGGCCTCGAAGGCGTGGCGGCCGGCGCCGCAGCCAAGGTCGAGCAGCCGCTCGCCGGGCATGATGGGGAAGCGGCTGAAGTCGACGGTCAGCATGTGGCTCCGTTGTGAGGGAAAGTGCCCCTGGCGAGGGCAGGGTTGCGCAGGCCGCTGCCGTGGTCGATCGCGTCGCGGTAGATCGCCGCCGTCGCGGCGGCCACCGCTGGCCAGGCGAATCGCTCGCTGACCCGGCGCAACGCCAGGTCGCTGAACGCGGCGCGTTCCGCCGGCGAGTCGTGCAGCCGCCGCAGGGTCGCCGCCAGCTCTTCGGGGTCTCCCGGCGCGACCAGCAGCGCCGCGTCCCCGGTCACTTCCGGCAGCGCCCCGGCGCGCGTGGCGACCAGCGGGGTCCCCGAGGCCATGTGCTCCACCGCGGGCAGCGAAAAACCCTCATACAGGGACGGAACGACCCCGATCTCCGCGCTGGCTAGCAACGCCGCGTAGTCATCGTCGGACAGGCCGGGGGAGAAGGTGACCCGCTCGACGAGCGACAACTGGGCGACCAGCGCCCGCGTGGCGTCAGCGGGAGTGCCCACGACCACGAGATGGACGTCTCGTTCGGTGGCGACCTTGGCCAGTGCCCGCAGCAGCACGCCGAGGCCCTTCAGCGGCGAGTCCGCGCTGGTCACCGCGACGATGCGCCCCCGTACGCGCGGGTCGCCGCAGGGGCGGAACCGCCGGGTGTCCACGCCGAGCGGCACGATGCGCACGGCCGACGGCGGCACCCGGAAGTCGCGGCAGATGTCAGCCTTGGACGACTCCGAGACGGTGATCAGGGGACCCGCCCGCCGGGCAACCCGGCCCTGCATGCGGACGAATCCGTACCAGCGCCCCTTGGCCAGGCGCCGCGGCCAGGACAGCCCGGCCAGGTCCAGCCGCCGGTCCACGGTGATCGGGTGGTGGATGCTGGTCACCAGCGGCAGCCCGAGGCCGCGCACGCCGAGCATCCCGTAGCCGAGGCCCTGGTTGTCGTGCACGATGTCGAAGTCGGCGACCCGGGAGCGCAGCGCCCGCAGCGCCCGGATGCTGAACGTCAGCGGCTCGGGGAAGGCGCCGCTCCACATCATCGCCGTCTCCAGGGCGTCGGACCAGTCGCGGATCTCCGCCAGCGCGGGAGTGCGGAACGGGTCCTTGTCCCGGTACAGGTCAAGGCTGGGCACCTCGCGCAGCACCGGACCGGGGTCCAGCACCGGGTACGGCTGCCCGGACAGCACCTCCACGTGGTGCCCCAGCGCGGCCAGCTCCCGGCTCAGGTGCCGTACGTACACGCCCTGGCCTCCGGAATGCGGCTTGCTGCGATAGGACAGCAATGCGACGCGCAGCGGACGGGTAACGGTGGCCACGGGGCACCTTACCATCGGGTAACGCCCGGCTCTTCCTGGGGGATGGACACCCATCCCCCAGAAAATAAGGCCAGGCCGCCGACGGCCAGGCCGATCAGGTACGTGAAGCCGGCCGCGACGGCGCCGAGGGCCAGCTGGCGCACGGCACCGCGCCAGAACGGGCGCTCGGTCAACCGGGCGACCAGCCCGCCGCCCACGACCGCGGCCAGTGCCGACATCCCCAGGGCCAGCCACATGATGTTGGCTCCGAGCAGGTATGGCAGCAACGGGATGACCGCTCCGATGGCGAACGAGGCCAGCGACGCCCCGGCGGCCACGAACGGAGACGGCAGCTCCTCGGGGTTGACGCCGAGCTCTTCCATCGCGTGGATTTCCAGCGCCTTGTCCGGGTGCGCGGAGATCTCCGCGGCCGCCTGCCGGGCGGTGGCGGCCGAGATGCCGCGGGCGCGGAGCATGCCGACCAGCTCGGCCTGCTCCACGGCCGCGTTGTGCTCCAGCTCGCGGCGCTCCTTGGCGACCTCGGCCATGACGAGCTCGTTTTGCGAGGACACCGAGACGAACTCCCCGGCCGCCATCGAGAACGCCCCCGCGGCCAGGCCCGCCAGGCCGGTGAGGACGATGGCGTGCTGCGAGCCGCCGCCACCGCCCACCCCGGCGATCAGCGAGACGTTAGTGACCAGCCCGTCCATCGCGCCGAACACCGCTGGCCGTAGCCAGCCGCCGGTCACGTCCCGGTGCTCGTGGCTTATCGCCGGGCCCCGGGCGGCGGACGCCGTGGAACCACCCTGGGTTCCCCGGTCCGCCTGGGGCTGGTCACTGGTCGTCATCGCCTACTTAGTCGCCTTATCGAGGAACAGGTGGCCGATCGCGGTCGGGTACACGCCTTGGACGCCGGTCGCCGTCGCCGTCAGGTAATTGTAGAAGTAGCCGTAGATGACTGGCGTCTGGTCCAGCAGCAGCGTCTCGATCTGGCCCGACAGCGACTTCTGCGTTGCGATGTCGCTGGCGCCGATGTACTGCCCGACCAGCTTGTCGTAATTCGCGTTGGCGAAGTGGGCCGCGTTCCACGAGCCGGTGCCGGACTTGGCGTTGGTCGTCTGCAGCGGTGAGGTGAGGAACACGTTCGGGACCGACCGGTGGCCATAGTCGACCAGGCTCATCGTGCCGTCCAGCCAGTCCGATTGCCCGAACGTCGCCTGGCCGTAGTACGCCGACTGGGCCTCCACCTTCAGGTTGACCTTCACCCCGATCGCCGCCGCCTGCTGCACCACGATCTGCGCGTACTGCGGTATCTCCAGGGAGTCCTCGGTGACCAGCGAGGTGGTGAATCCGTTGGGGTATCCGGCCGCCGACAGCAGCGACTTCGCCTTGGCGACATCCTGCGCGCGCTGCGCCACCGTGGTGTTCGTGGACGGGAAGACCGGCGCGAACGGGCTGTCGTTGCCCACGTCGGAGTACCCCTTGAACAGCGCCTGCGTGATCGCCGGGCGGTTCAGCGACAGCGCGATCGCCTGCCGCACGCGCGGGTCGTTGAATGGCTTCTGGTCACAGCGCATCGACAGCTCGCGGTGCGCGCTGGACTTCAGCTTGATGATGTTGTAGCCGCCGGTCAGCAGCTGCTCGGCGCCCGCCACCGAGAACTGCCCGAGGACGTCGACCGTGCCGCTGGTCAGCGCGAGGATCCCCGGGGCCTGCGTGTCGTAGAACGTGAACTGGGTCCCCGACGGCAGCGCCTTGGTGCCCCAGTAGTCCTCGTTGCGGGTGAACGACGCCGACGACTTGGCGGTGTAGGAGCCGAGCTTGAACGGGCCGGTGCCGATGAACGACTTCTCCCACTTCGCGGGGTCGTAGTTGTTCGGGATGATGATCATGTTGTAGTTGTCGGACGAGGTCAGGTACGGGAAGTTCCCGTTCGGCGCGGCCAGGTGGAACTCCACCGTGGCGGCGTCCTTCTTGACGACGCCGTCCGGCGTCAGCACGCCGCCGAAGGCCGACAGCGCGCTGGACTTGCCCTTCGGGTCGGTCTGCAGCTTGTAGGTGTAGACGACGTCGTCGGCGGTCATCGGCGTGCCGTCGTGGAACTTGACGCCCGTGCGGATCTTGAACGTCCACACGTCGGACGTCGCGTTCGGCGTCCAGCTCTCGGCCAGCACCGGCTGTAGCTTCAGGTCCTGGCCGGACAGGCACAGGTACTCTCCGGTCTGCGCGAGCATGTCCAGGCCGCCCTGGTCGGCGACCGTCACCGGGTTGATCGCGGCCGTCGGGGTCGAGATCCCGGCCTTGATCATCGCGCCCGGCGCGCCGCCGCCGCCCGCCGCCGATGACGATCCCGCGGAGGTGGACCCGGCCGGGCCGGCCGTGGAGGAACTCGACGAGCACGCCGAGACGATCGCGCCGAGCAACGGCATCGACAACCCGATGACGCTGCCCCGCCGGATGAAGTCACGCCGCGAGATCCGCCCCGCCGCGTATTCGTCGATGACGTGGTTGGCTATCTCGCCGCGCCCCTTGCGCAGCCTGCTTAGTCGGTCATCTTTCACGGGTGGCCTCTCCTAGGTGATTCGTTCAGCGGTTACGCGCTGCCTGCCCCCGGGGAGTTACGGGGAGTCGTCCCCCCGGGAGACAGCTGCAGGCCCCGCAACTCGCCGATGGGGATATGGCAGCGAATGAGATGACCTGGCTCGCCTTCGAGCAGGCCCGGCTCGGTGCTCTCGCAGATCCCGCTGGACAGCTTCCGCGGGCAGCGCGTATGGAAGATGCAACCACTGATCGCATCCGACAGTGACGGCGGCTCGCCGGCCAGCTGGATGCGGGTATCGGCTGGGTCGCCGGCGGCCTCTCCCGCGACGGGCAGCCTCGGCATCGCCGACAGCAGGGCCTCGGTGTAGGGGTGGTGCGGAGCGCTGAATACCGCCGACGCCGGCCCGGACTCCAGCACCCGCCCGGCGTACAGCACGACGATCTGGTCCGCCAGGTAGCGGACGATCTCCAGGTCATGGGAGATGAACACGTAGCTCGTGCGCCGCTCGGCCTGCAGGTCGCCCAGCAGGTTCAAGATCGCGGCCTGCACCGACACGTCGAGCGCGGACGTCGGCTCGTCGCACACGACGACCCGCGGCCCGGCCGCGAACGCCCGCGCGATCGCCACCCGCTGCTTCAGTCCCCCCGACAGCTGCCCCGGCTTCAGCGGCAGGTGCCGCTGCGCCAGCCGCACCGAGCTGACCAGCTCGGCCAGCCGCGTGGCGAGCGCCGGCCCGGACAGCCCGGCCAGCTTCGCCAGCGGCCGGCCGATCAGCCTGCGCACCGTGGCCCGCCGGTTCAGGGCCGAGTCCGGGTTCTGGAACACGATCTGCACGTCGCGCAACGTCGCCAGCGGCCGCTTGGCCAGCGTGGCGGCCAGCTCCGCCCCGTCCAGGGTGACCCGCCCCCCGGGGTCCGGCGCGGTCAGCCCGAGCAGGATGCGGGCCAGCGTCGTCTTGCCGCTGCCGGACTCCCCGACCAGGCCCAGGGTCTGCCCGGCCCGCAGCGACACGCTCACGTCCCGCAGCGCCCGGACGCTCCCGCCCCGCGCCTGGAACGTCTTGGAAACCCCCTCAACGGAGACCAGGAGCCCCTCAGGCCCTTCATCCGCAACGGGGCCCGCGTCCCCGTCCGCGTCCGCCTCCGCCTCCGCCATTGGGACAGGCGAGGCGAGTGGTGACTGCGTTAGGGGCAGGTCCTGGGCCACCTGGTGGCGATAGCAGCGGGAAACGTGGCCGCTGCCGACCTCGAACAGCGGCGGCGGGGCGGTGCGGCACTCATCGATGGCCAGGCCGCAGCGCGGGGCGAACACGCAGCCGGGGGCCTTATCGCCGGGCTGCGGCAAGAAGCCGGGGATCGCGTCCAGCCGGTCGCGGTCCTTGCGCTGGCCCGGCCGCGGCACGCAGCGCAGCAGCCCGACCGTATACGGGTGCCGGGGAGCGCGAAGCAACTCGGCGGCCGGCCCCTCCTCGACCAGCTCGCCGGCGTACAGCACGCCGACGCGGTCGCACATCTGGCTGATGACCGCGAGGTTGTGGCTGATGAACAGCACGGACATGCCGAGCTCGTCACGCAGCGGGGCGAGCAGGTCCAGCACCTCCGCCTGGACGGTGGCGTCCAGCGCGGTTGTCGGCTCGTCGAGGATGAGCAGTTCCGGGGTGGCGGACAGGGCCATCGCGATGACCACCCGCTGCGCCATGCCGCCCGACAGCTCATGCGGGTACCGGTCCATCACGCGCCGCGGATCGGGGATGCGGACCCTGGCGAGCATGGTTTCCGCCGCCGCAGTCAGCTCGGCCTCGTTGCGCGGGGAGTTGCTGGTCTTTATCGCCTCGGTGAGCTGCCCGCCGATCCGGATCGACGGGTTCAGCGCGCGGCCCGGCTCCTGGTAGACCATGGAGATGTGACGGGCGCGCAGGTCGCGAAGCCCGCGCTGGCCCATCCCGAGGACGTCCCGGCCGCCCACGCTGATCGAGCCGGCGCTCACCCGGCCGTTGCGGGGCAGGTACCGGACGATCGCGAGCGCGGCGGTGGACTTGCCTGACCCGGACTCGCCCACCAGCCCGTACGTCTCGCCGCGGGCGATCTCGAATGACACGTTCCGCAGGGCCAGCTGGTCAGCGCCGCGGACCCGGTAGGCGACGTCCAGGCTGCGCACCGCCAGGGCCGGCGCGGCCGGCGCGGCCGGCGCGCCGCGGTACTGCGCGGCCAAGGTCACGCCGTCGCAGGACTCGGGAGATCGCCCCCCCACGGATACTTCATCAGCCATTGGCGACCTGCTCGACCGAGTCGGTGACCAGGTTGACCGCGGTCACCAGGGAGGCGATGGCCAGCGCCGGGAACAGCGTGTCCCACCAGTAGCCGGCGGGCAGGACGGCGTAGTTGGCGTAGATGTCGGCCCCCCAGTCAGGCGTTGGCGGCTGGATGCCGAAGCCGAGGAACGACAGCGTGGCGACGGTGAAGATCGCGTAGCCGAGCCGGACGGTGAACTCGACGAGGACCGCGGGCAGCACGTTCGGCAAGATCTCGCGGGCCATGATCCAGGCCGGCCCCTCGCCGAGGAGGCGGGCGGCGGGCAGGTAGTCCAGGTCGCGTTCGGCCAGGACCGCCGCGCGGACGGTGCGGGCGATCAGCGGCGTGAAGATGATGCCGATGACGAGGATGAGCGTCAGGGTGGACGGGCCCAGCGCGACGATGAACAAGAACGCGATGATCACCGCGGGCAGGGCCAGTACCGCCTCCACCAGGCGGGAGGCGATGAGGTCGAACGCGCCGCCGAGGTACCCCATGACCAGGCCGAGGGCGGTGCCGAGGACCGTGCCCAGCAGCGTGGCCAGCGGCGCGACGTACAAGATGTCGCGCGCCCCGGTGATGACGCGCGATAGCACGTCCCGGCCGAGCTGGTCGGTGCCGAACCAGTGCGCGCCGGACGGGGCCGAGTTCGTGGCCAGCAGGTCCTGGGCCAGCGGGCTGTGCGGGGCGAACGACCCGCCGAAGATCGCGCACACGATCCAGAAGGCCAGGATCACGACGCCGATTCCGAAGGTGGGCCTGCGCATCAGCAGCAGCCAGCGGGCCGGGGGGGCCTGGACCGGGGCGACGGCGGCGGTGCCTACCGGGGGACCGCTGATCGGGTTGACCGTCGTGTCGGTCACCGCGCGGCCTCCGCGCTGGTCACTGTGCTGGCCACGGCGCGCGTTCGCGGGGCTGGCCGTAGCCGCGGGCTCAGGTAGGTGAGCAGCAGGTCGGCGACCAGCGTGGCGAGGGCGTAGACCACGCCGATCGTGAGCACCCCGGCCTCCAGCATCGGGAAGTCCTTGGCGGTGGCCGCCCGGAAGATCAGGTTGCCGAGCCCGTGGTAGTTGAACAGCGTCTCGGTGACGACCAGCCCGCCGATCAGGTAGCCGGTCTGCGTCGCGATGACCGTGATCGTGGGTAGCAGCGAGTTGCGGAGGACGTGCCTGGTCAAGACCGTGGTCGCCGGCAGGCCCTTGAGCGCGGCGGTGCGGGTGTAGTCGGCGGCTAGCGCGTCGATGGTTCCGGCTCGGGCCATGCGGGCAATGTACCCGAACAGCACCAAAACGAGCGGGATAGCCGGCAATATGAGATGCTGGAACTGGGCTAGGTCGCCCGCGCCCGGCCCGGCCGAGGCGCCCGACGGCAGCCAGCGCAATCCGGTGCTGAAGATGACGATGACCACGATCCCGGACACGAACTCCGGCACGGTGGCGGCGCTCAGGCCCGCGACGGATATGACCCTGTCCAGTGGTTTCCCGGCGTTCAGCGCGGCGATCACCCCGCCGGCGATGCCGAGCGGGACGACCAGCACGAAGGCCAGCGCGGCCAGCTTCAGCGAGTTCAGCAGCGCCCCGCCGACCAGCGTCGCGACCGCCGTCCGGTAGGAGTAGGACAGTCCCATGTCGCCGTGCAGGAGGCCGCCGATCCACTCCAGGTACCGGTTGAGCAGCGGCTGCCCCACGCCGAGTTGCTCATCGAGGGCCTTGACGGCGCTGGCCGAGGCGAAGTTGCCGAGGATCGCGCGACCCGGATCCCCTGGAAGGACCTGACCTGCGAGGAATACGATCACGCTGAGGATCCACAGCGTTAGGAGCATAAGGCCCAGGCGTCTCACAAGGAACATCGCCATCGCTGGCCTCCTTGGTGCGCTTGGAGCGCAGCCGCCTCTGGCGGATCGCTCATCTGCTCGAACATTCACTGAGTTATAGATTGGCCATCAAGACATGTCGGTCATGCTTAGCGGAAGTGTCCTT
>JAICUO010000096.1 GCA_025935815.1 Streptosporangiaceae bacterium | reverse complement strand
GAAGCTCGCTTCGCTCGCCAAGCCTAGGCCGGGGCTGGGGATAATGGACAGATGGCGGCGGTTTCTGAGCATGGCCCGCGCGCGGGGAACACCGGGTGGCGTTCCCGGGGCGGGCGGGTGCTGCGGCCCTTCCGGTACCCGGCCCGGTGGGCGTCGCTGCTGGCCGCGATCGCGGCGGTCGTCCTGGTGTTCCCGGGGCTGAGCCTGTCCTACCTCGCCTGGTTCGCGCTGGTGCCGGCGCTGCTGCTGTTCGCGCGGGCGGGGACCGCGCGGGAGGCCGTCGCCCGCGGCTGGTGGTTCGGCGCGGGCTACCTGATCTCGATGCTGTCATGGATGGCCCCCCAGATCGGGCCGGGACTGCTGGTAACCGGCGCGGTCTTCGGCGGGCTGTGGGCGCCCTTCGCCGCGTTCGCGCGCCTGCTGCTGCCGCCCGGTCCGCGGGCCTGGAGCCGGCTCGGGCTGTCGATGGCCTTGCTGCCCGCGGCGTGGCTGATTCCCGAGTGGGCCCGCTCCTACCAGGGGCTGGGCGGGCCGTGGGACCTGTACGGGGCGTCGCAGTGGCAGCACCCGGCGGTGCTGTCGCTCGCCGCCGTCGGGGGAGTGTGGCTGGTCAGCGTGGCGCTGGTGATCGCCAACGTGGCGATCACGGCGGCGCTCGGCGCGCTGGTCCCGGGCTTGCTGGGGCCGGGGGAGCGGCCCGCGCCGCGGGCGTCCGGGCGGCGGGCACTGCTGGCGGCGGCCGGGCTGGCCGCCCTGGTCGCGGCGGCCGGGTCGGGGCCGCTGGCGTTCGCGCTGACCGCGCCGTTCCCCCCGGCCCGGTCGGTCACGATCGCGATGATCCAGCCGGGGATCATCAACGACGATGCCCTGCGCACCCACGCCTCGCAGGCGCTGTCGGCAACCATCAGTCAGCCCGGCTCGTTGGGCGCGGGAAAGCCTGACCTCATCGTCTGGGGGGAGAGCAGCATCGCCGAGGACCTGACGCTGCCGTCCTCGGCGCCGCTGCTGCGCCAGATCGAGGCCCTGTCGGTCCACAGCGGCTCGGAGATCCTGGTCAGCCAGGACGCCACGCCGCCGGGCAAGGGGCACGAGAAGTGGGCGGTGCTCGTCGCGCCGGCCGGGATCAAGGGGATCTACGCCAAGACCCGGCTGGTGCCGTTCGGTGAGTACATCCCGTTCCGGCAGCAGCTCGGCTGGCTCACCAAGGTCAGCAAGGCGGCCGGGTCGAACATGACCCCCGGCGACGGCGCGCGGGTGCTGGCGGTGACGGACCGCGCGGGGCGGCCGCTGCCGGTCGGCGTGCTGGTGTGCTTCGAGTCCGCGTTCCCCGACATGTCCCGGGTCGACGCCGGGGCCGGGGCGCAGCTGCTGGTCTACCAGTCCTCGACGCCGACGTTCCAGGGCACCTGGGGACCGGACCAGCACGCCTCGCTGGCGGCGATCCGCGCGGCGGAGACTGGCCGTCCCGCGGTGCAGGCGGCGCTGACCGGGGACACGGTCGCGTTTGACGCGCGCGGCCGGGAGCTAGCATGGATGGGGCAGGGGGCACACGGGGTCGTCGCCGTCCGGCTCGCGCTGCCCGCGGGGTCCGCACGGACCTTCTACGACCTGGCCGGCGACTACGTGATGTGGGCGGGCGTGGCCCTGACGGCGATCGCGCTGCTGGTCATCGCGGGTCGCCGGCGAAGTTTTCTAGGCAATACCACTGGTGCCGCCGATGGACATGGGGCACAATATGACGCAGATACCGGGCAGCCGGTCGCTGGCTTAGCATCTTGTGCTAGGCACGATACAGCACCGCCTGATGAGGCCGCAGGGGAAGGCGACCCTCGTCTAGGAGGCACGGTGTCGGTTTACGGTGTTTTGCAGGTTCACTCGGCGCCTCCCGCGCTGTGCCCGCACATTGAGTGGGCGGTAGCGGGGACGGTCGGGGTTCCTGTCAGCATGCCCTGGGTCAGCCAGACCGCTGCCCCCGGGACTCTTCGCGCTGAGCTGACCTGGCACGGGAAGCCGGGAACGGCGGGCGCTATCACGTCTGCCCTGGCGGGCTGGAACCGGTTGCGCTTCGAGGTCACCGAGGAGGCATCCGAGGGCTGCGACGCCGTCCGCTACTGCTACACGCCCGGCCTGGGCACCTTCTGCGCGGTCACCAGCGCCAACGGCGACATCCTGATCCCCGAGGGCCGGCTGCGGGCCGCCTTGTCGCTCGGCGCCACGGGCGCCGCGACGCTGGAGAAGGAACTGGACAAGCTGCTCGGCACCGCCTGGGACCACGAGCTGGATCCCTTCCGCCGCGCCGGCGACGGCGCCCCCGTGCGCTGGCTCAACGCGACCGGCTGACCGCCTTCCGGGCGCGCTTACCATCATTGCCATGGTCGGCTACAGCGCCCCGGGGGTTAGCCCCGTCGCGAACCCCAGCGTGCGCCAAGGCAGGCGCCAGCGTCTCGCCCTCATGACGCGGCAGCAGGTCCAGGGCCGGACGGGGCCGGTTCGCCAGACACGGTACCGGGATGAGGTCGTCTCGCCGCTGTCCCTGGAGCGCGGGTGCTGGGAGTTGCTGCGGCGGGCGCAGGAGGCCATCACGGCGATCGTCAGCGCCACGGTGTTCTCCGACAGCCTCAGCGGCATCATCGGGGAGCCTGCCCTCCGCCAGCACGAATGGGAGATCGCCGTCTCGCTGCGCGAGATCTCCGAGCTGCTGCTCGACCTGGCCACCCGGTTCGCGACGGGCAGGGCGGGCCCGATGACGACGGCGGTCCTGCTGCCGCAGCACCGGGCCATCGCGACGGCCCGGGACGCCACCGCGACGCGGGTTGCGATGCTGGAGCGCCTGGCGGCACAGGTCGTCGCGGCGGAGGCCGCGCGCTGGGACTGGGAGACGGCGCAGCAGCTGACCGCCCATAACGACAAGTACCTGGACCTGCTCGCGCGCACGGCCGCCGACGAGCACGCGTCGCTGGAGATCTCGGGCCTGGCGGACCAGGCGGGTGAGACCGCGCGGGTCCTGCGCGAGACCCTGGCCGAGGCCACCCTGGCCGCCGAGGCCCTGGCCCTCCCGGATCCCCGCTAGCCGATCCCGCCGCCGCGCTCGCTGCCGGGCGGGCGGCCCTTGAGCTCTCGCCGGCGCTGGCCCCGGGGCACCCAACGTGATTGGCGAGGCTGTCGTCTAGCGGCGGGTACACCGTCCAGACGTAGGAGAACCCGCGCGACGGCTCCACGCTCGGGTCCGCCTGGGTCGGCCCCGGCGCCTCACCCTTGCGCGCTTCCCCTGGCCGCGTGCCGGAGGGCCGCCCGCAGGCCGTGCCGGGCGCGCGCTTCGGAATCGGGGTCATGGATCTGCTGACCGAGTTCAATGGCGGCGGCGAAGTCGTCGGCGGCCGACGCGAAGTCCCTGCTTTCTATGCGGGCTTCGCCCAGGCCGAGGTAGGCGAGTGCCTGAAGGTACTTCTCGGTGATCGAGTGAGCGATGACGAGAGCCTTCTGGAAGGTGTCGATGGCGGTCGCGTGATCCCCCGCCTCATGGAAGGCGGTACTCATGCCAATGAGCGCCTCGGCCTGCGACCGGCGATCGCCGATCGCCTGGAACTCAGCCAGCGCCGTCCGGTAATGCCGGACGGCCTCGCCGTGCTGGCCGGCATGGCGGCAGACGTCGCCGATGTTGGTCATCGCGATGGCCACGCCCTGACGGTCCCCGATATCGCGGAACATGGCGAGGGCCTGCTGGTAATTGCCGTGGGCTTTCGCGTAGTAGCCCTCGGCCTGCTGCAGGTTGCCCAGGTTGTTGAGCGCGTTGGTCTCCCCCTGGGGGTCTTCGAGCTCGCGGAAGATGGTCAGCGCGTGCTCAGCCTGGCGCAGTGCCTCTTCTGGCCGCCGCAGGTGCCACAAGACGATGGCGCTTCTGTGGAGCGTTTCCGCCTCCCCGTGCCGGTCGCCCAGTGACCGCCAGATCGCCAGGGATTGCTCATAGCACGCCCGAGCCTCCGGGTACCGAGCCTGCCGCCACCGGATGACCCCCATGGTGTTCAGCGCGTCCGCCTCGTTGGCCTGGTCGCACGCCTTGGTGGCGATCGCGAGCGCGCGCCGGGCGTGGCCGGTGGCCTCGTCGTACTGTCCCGTCTGGCCGAGCGCGAAGCTCAGGTCGGTGAGTGCGCGGGCCTCGCCGTCGGCGTTCCCGATCGCCTGCCAGGCGGTAGCGGCGAGACGGTGCAGCTCAATGGCATCGGCCCAGTCGCCCCAGGCGTCCAGAAACCGGGCGAGCAGGTGAGATAGCAGGCCCGCATGTTCCGGGAAGTCGTGCGCGGAGGCGAGGTGGGCACCCTGCAGCAGGCCGCCCCACTCGGTTTCCAGCCACTTCTTGCCGTCTTGCCGGGTGCGCAGCGATGGCAATGCGGGCGGCGCGGTCGCGCCATTGGAGTCGGTCACACTGGCGGGAACCGTCATCCGGCGATGGAACGGGTGGGTGACCGTGTCCGCCCCCTCGGCGAGGCGCACGTAGTAGTCCAGCAGCAGTCGCAGCGCTCGCCGCCGGTCCTGCTCTGGATCGAGGGCCTGCGCGAGATGCCGCGCGTACTGCCGGATCAGGTCATGGAAAGCGAAGCGGCCGCGGGCCGGCTCCTCGATCAGGTGATAGTCGACGAGCGCTTCCAGTCCGCGCTCGGTCGCGGACGGCCGAGGGTCGTCCGCTAGCGCTGCCCCCGCGTAGCCGGAGAAGCTCCCGTCCGGATGCAGGGCGATCCGGCGCAAGAGCCGCTGTTGCTCCGGAGTTAAATAGTGGTAGGAGAGCTCCAGCGAGGCACTGAGACCGCGGTCTTCCGCGCCGACCTCCTGAAGCCTGGTGATGAGGTCTTCCATCGTCCACGCGGGCCGGTGCCGGCGTAGGAGGCCCGCCGCGAGCTGAATCTCGATCGGCAGGTGCCCGCACAGTGCCACTACGCTGGTGACGGTGGCCGGATCGCTGGCCAGGTCGGTGCCCGCGATCCTGGTGAACAGCGTGGCGGCGTCCGCGGGCGGGAGCGTCCTCAGCGAGAGCGGCAGCATGCCGGGCAGGTTGAGCGACCGGAGGCGGCTGGTGATGAGCACCGCGCACCCGGGGGCACTCGGCAGCAGGGGCAGGACCTGATCGGCGCTCACCGCGTCGTCCAGCACCACGAGCGCCCCCCGAGCCTGGGCCCGCCACATCGAGGCCCGCTCGTCGATGCTGGCGGGAAGCCGGTCGCCCGGAACGCCGAGGGTGCGCAGCGCGGTGGCGAGCGCGGAGGCCGGGTCGACCGGCCGGCCATCGGGATTGTGGGCGCGCAACTCCAAGTGGACCTGATGGGGGTACTGGCTGCCGAGCAGGTGAGCGGCGTGCACGGCGAGGGCGGTCTTGCCCACGCCGGCCATCCCGCTGATGACCACTACGGGGACGGTGGCCCGTCCGCGCTCGGAGTGCATCCATCCCATGAGCGTGCCAAGCTCCGCCGCGCGGCCCGTGAAATCGGGGTTATCCCGAGGCAGGGTGCTCGCGGGCCGCGCGGGCGGGATAGGGGACGCGAGCGCGTCAGGAGGCCGCGGCTGGTCGGCGCGTGCCCGCGCGCCGGATTCTGGGCGGCCGCTGAGGATCCGCTGGTGCAGGTCGTCCAACTCCGGCGTCGGGTCGCTGCCATCTTCCTCCTGCAGCCGTCGCCGGAAGGTCCGGTATACCCGCAGGGCGTCGGGTTTCCGCCCGCTTCCGTAGAGCGCCAGCATGAGCTGCCGGGCAGGCTCCTGGTTAAGTGGGTGCTGAGCCGTCAGATCGAACAGCTCGCCGACCAGCGCGGCATGGCGGCCGAGACGGAGTTCAGCGTCGATCCGGTCGATTTGGACGGCTAGCCTGTCCTCCGCCAAGCTAACCCGGATGCCGTCCGCCCAGTGGCCATCGAGGCCCGCCAGCGGCACCCCCCGCCAGAGCTGCTCCGCCTGGCGGTACAGCGTGGCGGCACCATGATCGTCGCCCTTCTCGCGCGCTGCCCGGGCCTGCTCCCGCAGCCCGCGAAATCGCCAGAGGTCAACCGCCTCGGCGTTGGCGGCCAGCGTGTATGCCCCCGCGTGGCCAGGCACCCAGTCGCGGTCCTCGCCACTGGCGAACCTAAGCGCTCTGCGTACCCGCGACACGTAGACGTACAACTGGTCGCGGGCCTTGTCCGGCGGATCCGGCCCCCAAAGCCGCTTTACGAGCGTCTCGGCGCTCACCGGTCGGCCGGGCTGGTTGTAGACCAGCGCCGCGAGCACGTAGCGCTCCTTCTTCGAACCGAGGTCGTACTGCCGACCGTGGGCCAATAGCTGGACTGGTCCTAGTATGCGGAACTCCACCTGCTTCCCCTTCGCGCGAAGCCCGTCATACGCTCCCAGACACGACATTTCCCCCTGACGGCGACGTAACACCCGAAGTAGCCAACCGTTATCTTACGGGGACGTTACGTTGCAAGGTTCTTGCAAGGCCGGTGCAAGATTGCCGGCAACCTCTGTCCCGCATCGTGGCATGGGGAGCCATTCCGGAACGGGCCAATCCCGCCGGGCGGCGCCCTGACCAGGGAAACGGGGCCGAGTGGAGGTTCGGGACGGCCATGGATGGCATGGATTGGCGCCAGGTGCCAGTGGGGCTTGGCGCACAGCGATGGGTTACCCGCGCCGGGTGCAAAACGATACTCGTTGTCGTTCACACGGTGACGACGGGGCAGCGGCTCGCCGGGATCCTCCGGCTGATCGAATCCGACTTGCGGATACAGGTGTTGTTCACGGCGGCTCCTGATGTATTCGGCAATGGGGTCGCCGAGTTGCTGCGGGAGCTCGGGGGGATGGTCATCCCCTGGGGGCAGGCAACGCGGATGAGCTTCGACCTGGCGCTGGCCGCCGCCTACGGCGGCCTCGACGAGCTCCACACTCCAGTCGTCGTGATGCCGCACGGCGCGGGGCACAACAAGCTAGCCGTGCGGCGGGACGCGGGCAGCGTGGTCGCCACCCGCGGGGTCTACGGGCTGGACCCGCAGAGCCTCATGGCGGGCGGCCGCGTGGTTCCCGACATCATCGTCTTGTCCCACCGCGGCGACCTGGAGATGCTCGGCCGCCAGTGCCCGGAGGCGCTTCCGGTGGCCGAGGTCATCGGAGATCCCTACTATGACCAGCTCGCCGCCAGCCGCGCGCTGCGCGGCGAATACCGCCGCGCCCTGGCCACCTCCAGGTCGGCGACGCTCGTGGTCACGGCGTCAACCTGGGGGACACGGTCGCTGTTCGGCCAGGCGGCCGAACTGCACGACCGGCTGCTCGCGGAGGTTCCCCCCGACCGTTATCGAGTAGTATCGCTGATGCACCCGAATGTGTGGTACGGGCACGGTCCCCGGCAAGTGCGCGCCTGGCTGGGCAGCGCCATGAAGCGGGGCCTCGGGCTGATCCCCCCGGACTCGGAATGGCTCGGGGCGGTCATCGCCGCCAACCTCGTAGTCGGCGATCATGGGTCGACTACCGCCTATGCGTCGGCCGCCGGGGTGCCAGTGCTGTGGGCCGGGGACGGCCACGAGGACGTGGCACCGGGATCCGCGGCCGCCCTGCTCGCGGAATCGACCCCCCGGCTGCTTCCCGGCCGCCCGATAACCCCGCAGCTCGCGGGGGCCATAGCCCGGGATCAGACGGCGGTATCGGAAGCGGTCGCCGCGCGCATCACCTCCGAGCCGGGGCACTTCGACCGGAACCTGCGGCGGCTGCTGTACCGCCGCCTGGGGCTCACACAGCCGCCGTCAATATCCGCCACGCCCCCAGCCGCGCTGCCGGCTGTCATCTGGCGAGGTGATGGACGTGCCTAGCCGGGTCGTCGTGGTCGGCGTCGCCAGCTTGTACATGTCCGTGGGCGTACCGGGATTCCCGGTCGAGCACGAGCCAGACGCCAGGCCAGCCTGGCTGCACTCCGGGGTAACCGGGTCGGCGGCGCATATCGCCAAGGTGCTCACCACCCTCGGTGATGAGGTGCGGCTGTGCACGCTCGCTGGGGTGGATCCGGCCGGATTGGCGATCAGGGCTGACCTGCGGGCCTCGGGGCTATCCAGTGACGGAGTCATCGACGCGGGCGCGACATCACTGGGCGTGGTGCTGGTATCCCCGGACGGGAGCAGGATGGGGTACCCCTACCTGGCGGCGGTGAACGCCGTCGGCTACCCCACCGGGGTCTTCCGTCACCTCGTCGGCGGCGCGAGCCTGGCGGTGCTTACCAACTGCCGGTTCGCCAGCCCGCTCATCCAGGACGCCAGGGATCTGGCGGTCCCGGTCGCCGTGGACGTTCACCTGATCGCCGACGTGAACGACGCCTATAACCGGCCATGGCTGGAGGCGGCCGACATCGTGTTCTGCTCCCATGAGCGGCTGCCCTGCCCGCCGGAAGAATGGGTGGCGCGCGTGTTCGCCCGCTACCCGGGTTGCCAGGTGGTGGGGATCGGCCGGGGAGCCGACGGGGCGATGCTCGGCCTCCGGGACGGCACGCTGGTGCGAGCCGCGGCCGTCGCGCCGCGCGGCGTGGTCAGCACCGCCGGCTCGGGGGACGCGCTGTTCGCGTCCTTCCTGCACGCCTGGCTCGCGACGAGCAACCCGGTGGACGCCCTGTCCTCGGCGGTGCTCCACGCCGGCTGGAAGGTCGGAAGCACGCTTCCCGGGGACGCGTGCCTCACCGGGCCGGAACTGGCGCGGCTGGAGGCGCAGTGCCGAGTCCGCACCCAGGTGGGGCGGTGGCAGGAGGGCAAGGCCGCCTAGGGGGCGTCCGGCTGGTCAAGCCAGGTAAGGATGCCGGTGACCTCCGCGAGGCGGGGCGAGCCCACCGAGATGAGAATCTGGCGGGCGTCCGCGTACCGGTCGCGGGCCTCGCCGGGCCGCCCCGCCCGCACCGCGAGGCCGCCAAGCGCCAGCAGCGCGTCGGCCTGGCCCTTCAGGGAGCCGATGTCGCGCATGGAATACAGTGCGCGCTGCAAGTACCCGGCCGCGGCATCCAGGTCACCGGCCTGCTCGTGCACTTCCCCCAGGCGGTACAACGTTCGTGCCTGGTTGTAGGGGTCGACCTCGGTGGCGAGCAAGTCGCCCGCCTCGGTGAGGCGGGCGA
Organism: Streptosporangiaceae bacterium; assembly: GCA_025935815.1. Taxonomy (GTDB): domain Bacteria; phylum Actinomycetota; class Actinomycetes; order Streptosporangiales; family Streptosporangiaceae; genus Trebonia. The sequence goes on along the minus strand of JAICUO010000096.1, from coordinate 7,551 downwards.
TTGCCTCGGCCAGTCGGCCGGCCCGGGCGAGCATGTCCCCGAGGTCGCTCAGTGTCAGGGCCGCCTGCCGGGTGGCGCCGAGGCGCGTGTAGCCATCCAGCGCCCTGGCGAACAACTCAATGGCGTCCGCCGGCCGGTCCCCGGCGGCGGCGGCCAGGCCAAGCCGCCGCAGGCCGCCGGCGATCCGGTTGGCATCCCCTAGCCGTTCCCAGATCGCCAGCGCCTGCCCGTAGTAGTCCTGCGCCCGCTCGGGCTGGCCGAGGTCCATGACGGCGAGGCCGAGCCGGTTGAGCATCTTAGCCTCGCCGGCCGCGTCGCCAGCCGCGCGGGCGGCGGTGAGCGCGAGCTCATCCAATTCTAGTCGCTCAGTGTAGTGACCTCGATACAGAAATAGCGGCCACATCGCGTCCGAGATTTGCCACGCCGCGGTGTGGTGGCCCTGGCTGACCGCGAGGCGGGCCGCTGCCATGACATTCGGCAGCTCACGGTCGAGCCAGTCGAGCGCGGCGCCGGGGCCGGCGAAGCGGGCGGGCTCGCCGGGCGCGTAACGGAGCTGGGGGTTCAGGTCAGACCGGTACGGCGTGACGACGCCACTGGCGGCCCCCGCCGAGGCGAGGAACCAGTCAAGCATGCGCCGCACGATCACGGCCCGATCCGCCTCGCTCTCGTGTTGCTCGGCCAGCTCGCGGGCGTGCACCTTGGTCAGATCGTGGAACTGGTATTGCCCATTCGCCGCGTCGTCGAGCAGGTTGGCATTGGTCAGCACGCTCAGCAGGCGCTTGGCCTCGGCCGGGGCGACCGTCGCGGCGCAGGCCGCTATCCCGCTATCGAACCTCACGCCGGTAAACAGGCCCATCACCCGGTACATCCGCGCCGCGCCGGGCGCCAGCGCCTGATAGCTGACATCCAGTGCGGGCCGGACCGCCATGTCGTCGTCCTCCAGGGCCAGGGCGGCCAGGCGCCGCCGTTCATGGGTGAGTGCGTGGACTAGCTCACTTATCGGCCAGCGGGCTCGCGCGGCCAGCCGGGCCCCGGCCACGCACAGGGCCAGCGGGACGCGGGCGCACAACTCCACCAGTTCCCGGGCCGCGTACGGCTCGGCCAGCACCCGGTCATCGCCCAGGGTTCGGGCCAGCAGTTCCAGCGCCGCGTCATCATCGAGCCGGTCAAGCTGGATGACGCGGGCGCCTCGCGCGACGAGGCCGCCGAGGCGGGACCTGCTCGTCACCACGGCCACGCTGGCCGGCGATGGCGGCAGCAGGGGAATGACCTGCGCGGCGGTCAGGGCATCGTCCAAGACCACCAGCATCCGCCGGTCGACCGTCAGCGATCGGTACATGGCGGTCAGCTCCGCGAGGTCGGCCGGCACGTGCTGCGGGCCCACGCCCAGCGCACGCAGGAAGCGGGCGAGTTCCTCGGCGGGGCTGGCCGGGCCATCTGGCGCGTAGCCGTGCAGGTCGGCGTACAACACGCCGTCGGGAAAGTCGCCACGGACCTGGTGGCCCCACTGGATGGCCAGGCTGGTCTTTCCCACACCGGGCTGGCCAGTGACCACGATCACGCGGCTCGCGCGGGCAGTGGCCATCTTCTCAAGGTCCCGGGTGCGGCCGGTGAGCTGGACGGGCTGGGGCAGCTGGCTGGGCGGCAGGCCCGGCGGCGGGGGAGCAGGAGGCGTGAGGTTGTGTACGTGGACATCGCCCCGAATATCGCGCGCCATGATGGACGGGCCGTAGACGGTGCCGCCCAGTTCGTTCCGTGTTCGGGCGTCCTGGCCACTCGGCGGAGCGGGTGTGGACATGCCGGAACCATCTCCATCTCCCTGGCTTCCCGGTCCCGGCGGACCGCCGCTCGTCATGCCCTTGCCAACCCGTGAATTCCGAAGCGAGCCTGACGCGCAGAGTAAGCACCTTATTGACTGTTTGTCAATAAATTGCGTCATTTGCGGGGATTGGTGGCGCATCTGGAACTCTGTAACTCTTCTGCGGCGCTGAGCGCGCATGCCACGGGCATCCAGGCCGCAACTATCAGCACCAAACCTGCATCGACATTTCCGAATGTCCATCGAATCGGGAAATAGTCGGTTCGCCTGCGTTACGTGGGCAAGCGCGGTACTGTTACCGCTGGCGTCCAGCCTGTACCGGTAGACGCCAGCGTTAACACAAGTACGCCGTTTTGTCCCGTCGGGGACACGTGGGCCGCGTCTGCGGCGGGCGTTTTCTGCCATTCAGGAAAGGAGCAAGGCCAGATGGCTCATCTAGTTCTCTTGGTGTTGGTCCATGCAGTTCCTTTCGTGCATCACGCAGTTCCCTGCATGATCTTCAAGGTCTTAGCGACATCTGAAACATATCTTCACTGAGGCCGCCGGACTCCGTCTGGCGGCCTTTTGGCCGCCGCCATCGGTACATGCCCGATGCTAGTCGACCATCTCCGGCAGGTCAACCGGGTTCCTTCTCCCCGCGGCCAGCGGTCACCGCTCAGTATCGGGAGCGGGCCCGATGGTCAGGTTGATGCCAGAGAAATCACGGCCCATGATCACTGGCCCGTGCTGCACCCCGCCGGTGACCTGGGTTTCCCGCGCCCGAACAAGCGGGCCACCCGGCCGCGAACGCCCTCGAACGCATCAGTGACCGCGGCCGCCACAACCGTGTTGCCCGCCAGCGCCGCCAGGGCCGTTACGTCCACAGTCGCTCCACAGTCAAAGGATGACCCGGCTCGCGGGGCCGCACAAGCGAAACGCGACCGTCGCCGCGAGCGGCGCTATGGCCACTTTGCGGGGCGGGCGTGGCCGCCGGGCCGCGGGCCCGGGTTACGGCAGCCCGGCGGCAACCGTACGGGAGCATGCTGGCCGGCCCTCAGCGGGTAAGGGGTGAATCGCGCGCGGAGCATGAGGCCGTTGAGGGGAAGACATCTCGGGGTCGTACGCTCAGGTAGGAGGATCACCGATGGCGGTGGCCGACTTCGTGGGAGTAAACGATGAGCGTGGCGGAGCTGACTGGCATCGACGTGCCGACCGGGCTGTTCGTGGGCGGGGAGTGGGGAGGCGGGTCGCGCGGCGCCACGTTCCCGGTGCTCGACCCGGCTACCGAGGAGACCCTGGCCGAGGTCGCCGACGCGAGCGCCGACGACGCCCTCGCGGCGGTGGGGGCGGCGCACGCCGCGCTGCCCGCGTGGGCGGCGACCCCGCCCCGGCAGCGGGGGGAGATCCTGCGCAAGGCGTTCGAGCTGATGTCGGCGCGGTCCGAGCAGTTCGCGCGGCTCATGTCGGCCGAGAACGGCAAGTCGCTGCGCGACGCGCGGGGCGAGGCGACCTACGCGGCGGAGTTCTTCCGCTGGTACGCCGAGGAGGCCGTGCGGATCGAGGGCACGCTGATGCGCGCCCCGTCCGGCGCGAACCGCATCATGGTGGCGCACCAGCCGGTCGGCGTCTCGCTGCTGATCACGCCGTGGAACTTCCCGGCGGCGATGGCCACCCGCAAGATCGGCCCGGCGCTGGCGGCCGGCTGCACGGTGGTCCTCAAGCCGGCGGGCGAGACCCCGCTGACGGCGCTGGCGCTGGCGGCGCTGCTGGCCGAGGCCGGCGTGCCGGACGGCGTGGTCAACGTGGTGACGACCGCGCGGACCGGGCCGGTGATGGCCGCGGTCATGAACGACCCGCGGGTGCGCAAGCTGTCCTTCACCGGGTCCACCGAGGTCGGCCGGATCCTGCTGCGCCAGGCCGCCGAGCAGGTGCTGAACTGCTCGATGGAACTGGGCGGCAACGCGCCCTTCATCATCTTCGAGGACGCCGACATCCCCGCGGCGGTCGAGGGCGCGCTGATCGCCAAGATGCGCAATGGCGGGGAGGCGTGCACCGCCGCGAACCGGTTCTACGTGCACGAGGCGGTCGCCGACGAGTTCAACCAGGCCTTCGGCGCGCGGCTGGCCGCGCTCAAGGTCGGGCCGGGGCTGGAGGAGTCGACCGAGATCGGCCCGCTGGTCAACGAGGCGACCCGGTCCAAGGTCGCCGAATTGGTCGACGGGGCGGCGGGGGCGGGCGCCAAGGTCCTCCTGGGCGGCAAGGCCCCCGCTCGCAAGGGCTACTTCTACGAGCCGACGCTCATCGACGGCGTCGGGCAGGACGCGGCGATCCTCGGCACCGAGATCTTCGGGCCGGTCGCCCCGGTGGTGCGGTTCACCGCCGAGGAGGACGCCATCCGCTGGGCCAACGCGACCGAGTTCGGCCTGGTCTCCTACGTCTACACCCAGGACCTGCGCCGCGGCCTGCGCGTGTCCGAGGCCCTGGAGGCCGGCATGGTGGGCCTCAACCGCGGCCTGGTCTCCGACCCGGCGGCCCCGTTCGGCGGCGTCAAGCAGTCTGGCCTGGGCCGTGAGGGCGCCCACGAGGGCTTGCTGGAGTTCACCGAGACCAAGTACATCGCCACCGACTGGTAGGGGTACCCGCCAACTTCTGGGCTCGGGCGGATCTCACGTGCCCTGGATGTATTTCGGGCATCGTGGCGCAGTTCGGATGATCTGAGGAAACCCAGCTAGCCGCTGTCACAGAAGGTAGTCTCGTGATGGTAAAGCGTGCCGGCTGGGGGTCGAGCCGATGCAACCGGAGGTAGGAGCGATGGCGGATTCGCCTGGGGATGGTACTCCGTGCGGCCAGTTCGAGCGGGACGTCGTTGTCGTCGGCGGGTGCGGCCACGTGGGCCTGCCGCTGGCGATCGCGTTCGCCGACCGTGGCTTGCGCGTTGGCATCTACGACGTGAGCGAGAAGGCGGTGGCGACGGTCAATTCCGCGACGCTGCCGTTTGACGAGCCGGGGGCCGCCCCGGTCCTGGCGCGCGTTGTCGATGCCGGGCGACTGCACGCGAGCCTTGACCCCTCGATCGTGGGCACCGCCGAGCACGTGGTGGTCGTGATCGGCACCCCGGTTGATGAGTTCCTCAACCCCGACCAGGCGGCGATCCCGAACGCCCTGGGGGGCTGCGCGCCCTACCTGCGCGACGGGCAGCTGCTGGTGCTGCGCTCTACGGTCTTCCCCGGGGTGACCGCCCTGGTGGAGAAGATGATCGCGGGCCTTGGCAAGTCGATCGAGGTCACCTTCTGCCCGGAGCGGATCGCCGAGGGCAAGGCGATGACCGAGCTGTTCGAGCTGCCGCAGATCGTCTCGGCCCGCTCCGCCAGCGGGCTGGAGCGCGCGTCGGCGCTGTTCGGCACGCTCACCGACAAGATCGTCCAGCTCTCGCCGGAGGAGGCCGAGCTGGCGAAGCTGTTCACCAACGTGTGGCGCTACATCAAGTTCGCCGCGGCCAACCAGTTCTACATGATGGCCAACGACCGGGGCCTGGACTTCGAGCGGATCCGGCAGGGCCTGGCCCAGGACTACCCACGGGCGCAGGACATGCCGGGAGCCGGGTTCGCGGCCGGGCCGTGCCTGTTCAAGGACACCATGCAGCTGGCGGCGTTCAACAACAACAACTTCGCCCTCGGCCACACGGCGATGACGATCAACGAGGGCCTGCCGCTGTACGTCGTGTCCAAGCTCGAGCAGCGCTACGACCTGTCGAACATGACGGTCGGCATCCTCGGGATGGCGTTCAAGGGCGGCTCGGATGACATCCGGTCCAGCCTGTCGTACAAGCTCAAGCGGATCCTCGCGTTCAAGGCGGACAAGGTGGTCTGCACCGACCCGCACGTGACCGTCGATCCCCACCTGGCCCCGCTGGAGGACGTGCTCGCCCAGGCCGACCTGCTCGTGATCGCCGCGCCGCACCCGCAGTACCGCGGCCTGGTGACCAGCAAGCCAGTCGCCGACATCTGGAACGTGCTCGGCGAAGGCGTTCAGGTCTAGGAAAGGCACGACTAGGGGCGCCATGTCGGGGGGATGGCCAAGCGCATGCGGGGCGAAAGGCCGCACGTGTCGGTGGTGGTACCCGCCTACAACGAGGGCCGGGACATCATCCCGGTCCTGGACCGCTTGTTCGACGCGATTCGCCTGCCGTGCGAGGTGCTCATCGTCGTGGACGACGGGCGCGACACCACGATCCCGGTGGTGGCGCAGTACGCGCTGACCGAGCCCCGGATCCGTTGCGTGGTCAACACCTACGGCCGCGGCCCCGCCAACGCCATCAGGTTCGGCATCGACGCGGCCGCCGCCGCGGTCGCCGTGGTGACGATGGCCGACGGCTGCGATGACCCGCGCCAGATCGACGACCTGGCGCGGCTCGTCGACCGGGGCGCCGCGGTCGCCGCGGCGTCCCGCTACATGGCCGGCGGCCAGCAGGTCGGGGGGCCGGTGATCAAGGGGATGCTGTCCAAGCTGGCGGGCCGGTCCTTGCGCGTCCTGGCGCACACCGGTACACAGGATGCGACGAACTCGTTCAAGGCATACTCGACGGACTTCGTGCGGTCGGTTGGGATCGACTCGCGCGCGGGGTTCGAGATCGGCATCGAGCTCACCGCCAAGGCCAAGCGGATGGGCCTGCCGGTGGCGGAGATCCCGACCATCTGGCTGGACCGGCAGGCTGGGGTGTCCAGCTTCAAGATCGCCCGCTGGCTGCCGGAGTACCTGCGGTGGTACCGGTTCGCGTTCGGGCGGCGGCTGACGGCCGAGCAAATCAGGGCGCGGGGGCCGCGCGCCCGAGGGGAGAGCGGCGACTAGTGGAAAAGGTCTTGGTCAGCGGGTCGGCTGGCTTCATCGGCGGGTACGTCGTCGAGGAACTGCTGCGGCGCGGGTACGCGGTGGTCGGCGTCGACAATTACTCCAAGTACGGGAAGGCCGCCAAGTCCTATGACGGCAACCCGGACTACCAGTTCGTCGAGGGCGACTGCCGGGACGTGGCGCTGATGCGGTCGCTGCTGGCGGGCTGCGACCACTTCATCGCCGGCGCGGCGATGATCGGCGGCATCTCCTACTTCCACACCTACCCCTACGACCTGCTGGCGACCAACGAGCGGATCATCGCGGCCTGCTGCGACGCGGCGATCGAGGCGCACGACAGCGGGCGGGGACGGCTGGCGAAGGTCACCTACATGTCGTCCTCGATGGTGTTCGAGTCGACCAGCGAGTGGCCCTCCCGCGAGGGGCAAGAGCGCGAGGTGCCGCCGCCGCTGTCGTCCTACGGCTTCCAGAAGCTGGCCGTGGAGTACTTCGCGCGGGCGGCCTGGGACCAGTACCGGCTGCCGTACACCATCGTCCGCCCGTTCAACTGCGTGGGCATCGGGGAGCGCCGGGCGCTCCGCGATGAGCAGGTCCTGTCCGGCAACGTGCAGCTTGCGATGAGCCACGTTGTCCCGGACCTGGTGCAGAAGGTGCTCAAGGGCCAAGAGCCGTTGCACATCCTCGGGTCCGGCACGCAGGTCCGGCACTATACCTACGGCGGTGACCTGGCTCGCGGCGTCGTCAGCGCGATGGAGCACCCGGACGCGCGCAACGAGGACTTCAACCTGTCCACCGCCGAGTCGACCACGGTGCTCGACCTGGCCCGGCTCATCTGGCGCAAGGTGAAAGGCCCCGGGGTGCCGCTGCGGGTCGTGCACGACGAGCCGTACGAGAACGACGTGCAG
>JAICUO010000985.1 GCA_025935815.1 Streptosporangiaceae bacterium | reverse complement strand
GCCAGGAGACATGGCCGGCCAGCAGCGCGTAACCGACGAAAGCGACGGCGTCGATTAGCGTGTGCGCGATGATCATCGGCATTGCCCGGCGCCAGCGCAGGAACAAGACCCCGAATAGCAGGCCCATGACCGCGTTTCCGGCGAAGCCGCCGAAGCCTTGGTACAAGTGGTACGAGCCGCGCAGGGCCGCGGCCATGGTCACCGCCCACGCCGGGGAGATGCCGAGCCGCCGCAGCCTGGTCAGCAGGTAGCCGATGACCAGGACCTCCTCCAGGACGCCGTTCTGCACGGCATCGAGCAGGAGCACCGGGATCCGCCACCAGACGGCCGGCAGGCTCTCGGCGACGATGTTGAGGCTGATGCCCATGTTGTAGGCGATCAGGTACAGGCCCAGCCCGCTGCCGCCGATCAGCGCGGCCAGCCCGGCACCGCGCAGGAAGTCACGACGCGGCTGGGACCGGTCCACGCCGATCGACGCGGAGCTCTCACCGTTGCGGGCGAGGAGGTAGAAGACGAGCAGCACCGGCGCGACGCCGCTGCCCAGCGACACCAGCTGCAGGAACAAGTCAAGCAGGGGGCGGCCAGGCGCCTGGGTTCCGTTGATGATGACATGCTGGGAGCTGAGCGACTGATGCGCGGTCAGCGACCCGATGAACGACACCAGCGCGTACACGCCGCTCGCGCCGAGCGACACGGCGAAGACCGCGGCGATCTCCCACCATTGCAGCATCCGCTCCCGCCCGGTGAGCGGGACCAGCGCCTCCCCTGGGAGCGCGGGTTGTGCGCCGTCAGGGCCAGGGGGGTGAAAGGGGAGACGGAGTCTCCCCGTCGCCGGGGGGATTCTCCGTTCGCCAGGGGGGGTACTCCGTTCGCCCTCCCGGGGATTAAGAGAGGAGGTCGTCGAAGTCCCCGTCCTGGGCGCCGCCGATGAACGCCTCGATCTCGGCCCGCGTGTAGATGAGCGCCGGCCCTTCCGGGTCGGCCGCGTTGCGCACCGCGACCTGGCCGTCGGCGAGCCGGGCGAGCTCCACGCCCGGCCCGTCGGGCGAGGTGATCAGGCGCCATTGCACGTCGCGCAGGTCGCCGGCCGGCATACCGTTATAGACCGCCTGCTCAGGCACGGTCAGGCACCCCCTGTAGTTCCCGGCGCGGCCGCTCCGCCACCGGCCGTCACAGTTCCTTGAGTATGTCCGCCAGGATATCCCTGGTCTTCTCGGGGGAGGTGCCCGCGACCGACAGTCGCTCCATCACCGCCGCGTAGACCTCGACTTCGTCGGGCTTGTCGATGTAGTGCGCGCCGGTCAGGTACTCCATGTAGACCATGTCCGGGAGGTCGGCCTCCGGGAACCGCATGATCGTGAACGCGCCGCCCTCGGCTCCGTGGCCGCCGTACTTGAACGGCATGACCTGCAGGGTGATGTTCGGCTCGCCGACCGCTTCCATCAGCCGCTTGATCTGGCCCGCGAGCACGTCCCGGCCGCCCATGGGCCGGCGCAGCGCGGCCTCGTCAACGATCGCCCACAGCCGGGGCGCGTTCTCCTTGGCGAACAGCCGCTGGCGGCCCAGGCGCACGTTGACCCGGTTGTCCACCTCATCGGGCGACAGGCCCGGGGACCCTTGCATGACGACCGCGCGGGCGTACTCCTCGGTCTGCAGGAGGCCGGGCACGAACTGCACCTCATACACGCGGATCAGCGTGGCCGCTTCCTCAAGGCCCACGTACACCTGGAACCAGTCCGGGACGACCTC
>JAICUO010000727.1 GCA_025935815.1 Streptosporangiaceae bacterium | reverse complement strand
TCCCTCGACAATCATGGCGCGGCACTCCAGCCGTCCGACGTCGGCGCGGTCCAAGATCAGCGCCCGCTGCCCAGGATGAGCGATCCGGGCGCCCGACAGGTCGACGGAGCCGGTGACCGCGGCCATCTCCAGACCTACCGATCCGCGGGCGTTCAGCCCGGCGCAATCCAGGCCGCCGTCGACCGCGAGTCCATAGGCTGCCACCGCGTCCGTGCCACCTCCCGCGCCGACCGCCGCGTCACGCAGGCACAGCTGCCCGCTCACCTTGGCCTGGTCCAGCCTGAGAACGCCCGCCACCACGGAGGCGAAGAGGTTAAGAATCCCGTCCAGGCGCATCCTGGTGCCGTTAAAGGCCGGCAGGTGGCTGCTTACGATCCGAACGGTTCTGGTCGAGGACTCCACGAGACGAAGCTCTGCGTCGAAGGAGCAATACTCGCAGACGAATGGATAGTCCAGGCTGGCGCCCATCAGATCCAAGCGGCCGGTGATCCTTGCGCCGCGCACGCGGATCCCGGGGACATAGCCGGGCTCGACCTCGCCCGCCCCGAGCAGCAACGCCCGGATCACCTCAGCCCTGATGACCCGGCCGGGTCCCCAGTTCACAGCGCTCCCGAGATCGTCGGCCACTGGATCGCCGGCCCGCAAGTCAACCCACGTACCGTGTGGAAATGCCTGCCAGAGCAGCTTTTCCGGTTCATTCAGGTCGGCGGGGATCACGGCAGCAATCCTTCACCATCACGGCTTAAATGGCGACTACCGGGCTGCCCCGCCCACCGCGGTCGGGTTGCCGTGCTGGCAGCGGTCCCGGATGTGCGCGGGCACGGGGACGTCGGCGCCGACGTGCGGGTCGGTGTGCGGCTCGCCGAAGGCGACCGACATCGGCAGCACGCCCGCCCACACGCTGTGGTCGAGATCCTGAGGCGGGTCGGCGGGCATGCCGGTGCGGATCTTGACTGACGCCTCGGCCAGTGGCAGCGCCAGCACGGCGGTTGCCGCCATCTCCTTCCTGGTCGGCTGCCGCACGGCCGCCCACTGGCCGGGGACCAGGTGGTCGGTGATGACCCGCAGCGCCTGCCACCGCTCGTCCTCCTCCCGCACCACGGTGGCTGTCCCGTAGACCACCGCGCTGCGGTAGTTGACCGAGTGGCTGAACGCCGACCGGGCGCACACGATGCCGTCCAGGTGCGTCACCGTGGCGCAGACCTGCTGGCCGTCTGCCGCGCGGAACGTCCCGTTCGCCGACGACCCGTGCAGGTACATGGTGTCGCCGTCGCGCCCGTAGGCCGTCGGCAGCACCAGCGGTACCCCGTCGGCGATGACGCCGAGGTGGCAGACCAGCCCGGCGTCGAGGACCTCGTACAGGCTCGACCGCTCGGCTGCACCGCGCTCCTTGTGGCGGCGCAGCGTGGTTCGCGGGGTGGAGGATAGCGGCTTGGTCTCAGTGCTCATGATCTAAGACCATAGGGTTAAAGTGGACTGTCACCTATAGCCACTTCTACGGAAGAATCGATGACCACTTCACGGGCCGATCTCCCGGTTGTCATCAACCGGGCCGCGGGCATCCCCCTGGCTGTGCAGGTCGCCGGGCAATTGCGGGACTTGGTCACCTCCGGCCTGCTCGCTGCAGGCGACCGGCTGCCTTCATCCAGGGACCTCGCGTCGGTGCTCGGCGTGAGCCGTACGGTCATCACGGGTGCCTACACGCGGCTCTTCGCCGAGGGATGGCTTGAGGGCCGGCACGGGTCAGGGACCTTCGTGGCCGACGTAGCATCCCCGCTTCTTTCCTCCTCCACAACGGCATCTCCCCTGGCGCCGGCCCAGCCGCCCTCTCCTGCCGGGGCCATTCGCGCGCAGGCGCCGATCGAGCTGCGGGCAGGCGTTCCGTGGGCCGGGGGGATCGACCCGGCGGCCTGGCGCCGAGCGTGGCGCGCGGCTGGGAGGCACCCGGCCGGGGAGTGGCCGGAGCTGTTCGGCATCTGGGAACTGAGGGAGGAACTGGCGAGCTTCCTGCGCAGGTCGCGGGGGCTTGCCGTGACGCCGGACCAGATCCTCATCACCCGGGGCGTCACGAGCGGCCTCGGGATGCTGACGACCGCGCTGGTCCGGCCCGGCGACCGGGTTGGCGTTGAGGAGCCGGGGTACCCGAAGGCGAGGGAGGTCTTGGCGCGGGCTGGCGCGACGGTCGTCTCCTGCCGGGTGGACGCCGCAGGGGTCGTGCCTTCCGAGCTGCCCGACGGGCTGCGGCTGCTGTACACGACGCCTGCGCACCAGTACCCCCTCGGCGGGCGGCTGCCGGTGGGGCGGCGGCAGGCCCTGGCGGAGTGGGCGCGGTCGTGCGGCGCGATGATCGTGGAGGACGACTACGATAGCGAGTTCCGCTACGACGTCGGACCGCTTCCGGCACTGTTCGGCATGGGCGGCGGTGGCCGGGACCAGGACGTGATCGCCTACCTGGGCACCGCGTCGAAGGTGCTGACCCCGTCAGTGGGGGTCGGCTGGCTGGTGGGGTCCGTCTCGCTGGTGGCCCGGCTGGCCGCGGACCGCGACCGGCTCGGCGAGCGGGTCAGCGAGCCCGCGCAGCACGCGATGGCCGCCCTGCTGGCCAGCGGCGACCTGGAACGGCACATTAGGCGCATGCGCCTGGAGTACTCGCGACGGCGGGCGGCGCTGGTCGCCGGGCTGGGCCAGGATGGCTTCCGGCTCCTCGGCGACACGGCCGGGATGCACGTGGTGCTTGAGTTGCCGCCAGGGACTCTCGCTTCTGACGTGGCCAGCGCGGCACTGCGGCGCGGTGTGTCGGTCGCCACCCTTGACCGCTACTTCGTCGGCCCGGTCACGGTCGAGGCGCTCATCCTCGGCTATGGTGCCACTTCCCTGCCCCAGGTGCGGAAGGCGGCCGCCGTCCTCCGCGAGCTGCTCGCCACCCCCGGCAACTCGAAGACGTTACGTGATTACTCTTCGCGCAGAGACGAGCCGCGCCGGGCGCGGGCCCGGCGCTTGCCCTCGTGCATGGCCTGTACCCGGGCGACCGGGATCGTGTGGCCTTCGGCGATGAGGTCCTCAGGCAGCGCCTGCGGCGGCGGCAGGGCAGCGGCCCAGGGATCAGCGCCGGCCAGCAGCCGCGCCGCGTTCCGCACCGTGAAGTCCCCCGGCGACACATCGTCCAGCCAGTCCCAGGCCACCGGGAACGAGACCGGCACGCCGGGGCGGGCTCGCGGGCTGTAGGCAGCCACCACGGTCGCGCCGTGCGCCCGGGTCGAGTCGATGAACACCATGCCGCCGCGATCGGCCTTGATGAACGCGGTCGTCGCGAGGCCGGGGTCCAGCCGCGCGGCCCGCTCCGCCAGGGCGCGGGTCGCCGCCGCGGCGTCGTCCGCGGACACCGCCTCCTGAACGGGCACGTAGACGTGCACGCCCTTGGCCCCGCTGGTCTTGACCGCGCCCGCCAGGCCCGCCCCGGACAGCGCTTCCCGGACCAGCTTCGCCGCCGCCACCGCCCGCCCGAACTCCCCCGCAGCCGGCGGATCGATGTCGAGCACCAGGTAGGAAGGCCGATCCAGGTGCCCGGCGGTGCCGAGCGTGACGTGGTACTCCACCGCGCGCTGATTGGCGAACCAGATCAGCGTCGGCTTGTCCTCACACAGCGCGTACCGCACCTCCCGTTGTGACGATTCCGCCCACATCGAGACGGTCTTGATCCATGGCGGCGCGTAGTCCGGCACGTTCTTCTGCATGAACGGACGCT
>JAICUO010000916.1 GCA_025935815.1 Streptosporangiaceae bacterium | reverse complement strand
TGGACCGTACCCGCTTCGGTGGACACCCCGGCTTAGCTGCCCGATTCGTCGGGAGAGCGAGAAATGGGTTCGACACGCCGCGCATATACGCCGGAGTACAAGGCACATTCGGTAGCTTTCGTCATTGAAGGCGGCCGTCCGGTTGCTGAGGTCGCCCGTAACATCGGCGTCCACGAGATGACTCTTAGCAAGTGGGTGAGAGTGGCGCGAGATGCCGCGGAGTCCGGGAAGTCCCCGGATGCCCAGCTGGTTGAGTCGGAGCGGGCCGAGCTGGTCCGGCTGCGGGCTGAGTCCAGGGATGACAAGTCCACGATCGCCGAGCTGCGGATGCAGGTGGAGTTCGCAAAAAAAGTAGCGACCTGGTTCGCGAGAGGCAGTCAGTAAGATTCGCTGCCATCGCTGACTGGGCTGATTCGGGCGACTACCCGGTGTCATTCATGTGCGCCTGGCTGGGAGTGTCACGCTCCGGCTATTACGCGTGGCGGGGCGCGGAGCCGTCACAGCGGTCGCGGGACGATTCTGCGCTTATCGCGGTGATGAGGAAGATCTATGAGGAAGCGCGGGGGAATCCTGGCGTGCGGCGGATGCGCGCGGGCCTGGCGGCGCTGGGCCAGCTGGTGTCACACAAGCGCGTGCACCGGCTGATGCAGGCCGCTGGCCTGCGCGGGCGTCACCCGCGGGCGTGGAAGCGGACCACCATCGGCGGGGACCGGCCAGTGCCGGCCCCGGACCGGATCGGCCGGGACTTCAGCGCCGCCCGCCCGGACATGAAATGGTGCGGTGATGTCACCTGCATAAAAACGTGGGACGGGTGGGCTTATCTCGCGACCGTCATTGACCTGCACTCACGCAAGGTAATTGGCTGGGCGGTCGCTTCGCACATGCGGGCCAGCCTGGTAATCGCCGCCCTCGACATGGCCATCATTGCCCGGAAACCGCCCCAGGGAGTCATCTTTCATTCTGATCGCGGCTGCCAGTATACTTCATCGCCGTTCGATGATTTCTGCAAGGAGAAGAAGATCTGGCGGTCCCTGGGGAGAACAGGGATCTGCTACGACAATGCCGTATCGGAATCGTTCTTTGCAACGTACAAGAAGGAGCTGATCCACACCCGGCCGTGGCCGTCGCTAGCGATCCTGGAAAAGCATACTTCCGACTGGATCGACAACTACTATAATCCGATCCGGAGACATTCCACCCTCGGCTACTTGACACCCGAGGAATACGAGCTAGGATATAGACAACTTAGTCAATTGGCAGCCTAATCCGGTGTCCAAAAAAGCGGGAACACTCCAATTCGCCTTTTGCGCCGACGACTCGCCGTGACCCTCACAGACCTGCACGACCTGATCGCCGCCGCTAAAGCCACGCTTGGCGCCCACGCGGACGGCGAGCCGGATCCGTTCTACTACCTGCGCGACGAACTCGAAGCGCAAGGCCACCTTCGCCACCGCGACGAGCGCCGCGAGCAGCCGCAACCGGGGGAGCGGCCATGACCAGACACCGCGCGACTCGCCGCCAGCTCCGTCGCCGCGCTCGCCAGGCGCACCGCGACGGTTATCAGCCCATGATGGTGATCAACTCGGAGGAGTTCCCGCAACCAGCGCTCGCCGTCATCTCCCATTGGATCTGGCGGTACCGTTCCGAGCTCACGCCCTTCATCGTCGCCATCATTACCGTGCTAGCCGCGATCATCCTGCACCGCACCCATCCGAGCGCGTGGCCCTGGCCACTCCTGGCGTCGGCCGGCGTCATCACGCCACTCGCCGCACCGCTACCGGCATGGGCACGCAAGGCATGGGCCGTCTTGGAACGACCCTCCGAGCGCGTATACGTCGGCATCGTCGCGGCAATACTCGGCGGCTGGCTCGCAACGGCAATCGCCATCGGCCCGCAAGTAAGCCCGATGCCCGCGCTCGGCGCAGCCTTCACCGTGCTCTGCGGCATCCCCTGGTGGACCAGCCGTCGGCGTCGCTCCAAGGTCCGCGTGGAACGCCAGCTTGAAGCCTGGCCGGACATCGCCCACACAGTCGGCCTGGCCGGTTCGCAGGTCATGTCCGCGCTGGTCGACGTCTGGGGATGGCGAGCGCGCGTCAAGCTGGCACGCGGCCAGACTATTCACGACGTCATCGCGAGGATTCCCGCGCTCGAATCCGCGCTCGGCACGCACCGCGGCGCAGTCCGCGTCTACCCAACCGCGGACGATCTCGCCAACCGGTGCGAGCTCCGTGTCCTCACTATCGACCCGCACGCCAACGCGATCACCTGGCCAGGACCATCGGTTAGCAGCATTACCGAACCCATCGACCTGGGTCCGTTCGAAGACGCCGTACCCTGCCGAGTGCTCTTCCTGCGACGGCATGTCCTGTTCGGGGGAGCGACCGGAGCCGGAAAGAGCGGCGGGCTCAGC
>JAICUO010000604.1 GCA_025935815.1 Streptosporangiaceae bacterium | reverse complement strand
TGGGCAGGGGCGGCGCGGCGGTTCTCAGCGTCCAGGTAGGCCTGGTGCAGGTGGGGGCGCAGCAGCATTAGCAGCGCGCGGTCGCGCTCGGAGAAGTCCGGGCCGGGACCGCGGAAGAACATCAGCTTCACCAGCCGGCCCTTCCCCCGGGGGGCCCTCCCTGCCAGGGTAACCCCCGGCGCCGGGGCTGGCGATACGGAGAACGCCGCATGGCAGCCACGCCGCCAGCTTGCGCACAATGGCATCACGCGGGCTGGCCACGCCCTTTCCATATTTCGGCGGAAAGGCCAAGGGAGATTCACCAGGAGGATTTCATGATCGAGGTCACGAGCTTCGGCACCCAGAACTGGCTCATCACTCCGGCCGCGAGCGCGGTCCATGAAGCGCCGCCAGGGAGCATTAGCGGCCAGAAATGGCTGCTGGCGCTGTCCGGCGTCGCCCTCGTCAACCTGCAGGGCCTGCCATCAGGCAAATGGCACCGCGACCAGGTTCATATCTCCCCGGACGTGAGCGGCCCGCTGGACTACGCCATCAGGCGGTTTTCCATTCCCCGGCCACGCGGGCGCGAAGGCGCGGATTACAGCACCGGATTCCAGGTCGACCAGTGGGCGCCGTTCGTTGGCCTCGGCTCGGTCTTCGACGCCCGCCAGGCAGTGAACGCCGGGTTCGCGGTCGACGCCTGGCGGCATGCGCAATTCGGGGCGGGGACCGACGCCTTCTCAGGGCAGCCAGCCGGCAATATCTTCACCGGCGTCGTCGCGGACGCCGGGGCCAGCGATTCTGACGCATGGCTGTACCGCGTGGGCTACAGCTTCACCCTCGAAGGCCGCATCGTGTTCACCGTTACCACCCCTGTTGCGTGAGGCAGGTCCTGATGAAGCTCCGCGGGGGGCACGGCACGCGGCTGGCGGTAGCGCGGCGCTCGTGCGGGATGACACTCGCCGGCCTGCTGCTGGCCGTGGGCCTTTCCGCGTGCTGGCCCCTCCCGGGCCCGCAGTCGCCGCCGTGCAGCGGCCGCACGCAGGATTATCACGGAACGTGCGTGCCGCACGCGACGGCCGAGTACCTGACCTGCATCCAGGACCGGGGCTTCAGCCCGAGCACCGACGTGAGCGCGGGGGTCCCCCTCCCCAAGGTGGCAGGCGCCACGCTCCAGGTCGCGTACAAGACGTCAAAGGAGGAAGACAGCATCGTCGCCTTGCAGATCGTGCGCGACTGCCTCACCCTCGCCGAGCACGCCGCGACCTCGGGCACCGACCGCGGGGGCGCCCGGCAGTACGCCCGGCAGGCGACCCGGGACATCGGGGTGGTGCAGCAGGGGCTTCCCGCGATCGACGTCGCCCCGCCGGAGACGCTCGACTGCGGCACGGCCGGCATTGGCGCCCAGGTGCCGTGCCAGGCCACGATCAAGAGCACCGGCGTCACAGCCCTGAACATCACCGGCACGGAGGTCACCGGGACCAACAGCGGCGACTTCACGGCCAGCGCCGGATGCCCGCCAGGGACGCGGCTCGGCCCCGGCCAGGACTGCACGCTGACCATCCAGTTCCAGCCCTCCGCCCCCGGAGAGCGGGACGCCGTCCTCATCATCCACCAGAACCTCCCCCCGCCAGACCGCGGCACCATGCTCCCGCTCACCGGAACCGGAACCGCCGGCCCAGCTTCGCCGGGAGGGCACCTACTCACCGTGACCGTGGACGCCCCCGCCGCGACAGGCGTGGTATCCAGCACCCCCCCGGGCATCGCAGGCTGCCGCAGCACGTGCGCGCACTCCTTCGACGACGGCACCGACATCACGCTGTCAGCCGCCCCCGACCAGGGCAGCAGCCAAATCATCTGGGACGGGTGCGACACCGCAAGCGGCGACACATGCACCATCCACCTCACTGCCGACCGCGCCGTCACCGCCCGCCTGTCACCCATCGCCAGCCCGGTCACCCCGCCAGCACCGACCTAACCACCGACGGCCCGCGCAGGGACCTGCCAGCCCATGTGGGCCCGCACTCCTCAGTAGCCACGAACCCGAATGGGCAATCTGCGCGCACCCACCCAGCCGCCATGCCTTTCCTCTGCACGCTCCGAGCCGATACGGGCCGCCTCGCGAGGAAGGCGGGTGGCTAGCGATCACATTCGGTGACCGCCGCTTCGGTGACCCAGTGCATGCCACGGTAGTTGTCACAGGGTGAACACGAAGTCCGGCCCATCTGGCGTCTCGACCAGCTGCCACGCGAAGTTTTCAAGCGTGATCGCGTGGCCGGGACGACGTTGATGAAACTTTCGGGTCGGCGCGACGACGACGTTCGAGGTCACCAGGTCTTTTCGGTATCCGCGGAATACCCGCCTCTTGAAGTGACGGAATAGTTCTTGCCATGCTCCGGGGGCTAGCGCAGGCCGACCGCCAGGACGGGACCTGCGCGGCGCAGCCAGACCCGGGGCGACTGCGGCCTGGCCAGCAAGCCGGTTGAGCCTCCGGGCATCGGCCGGCGGCACGCGTGCGGTCCGCCAGCGCTCCCGCCTGGATGAAGGAGGAGTAAGTGAGGCGCAGATCCCCCCTTGCGGCCATCGCGGTCGCGGGACTTGCCATCGCAGTCACAGCAGGCCTGCTGGCAGGCGGCCCCGGCGGGACCGCGGCCGCCGCGACTGCCGGGACCGCCGGATGCGGCCAGGCCCCGGCGCTGGCCAGTGGCACGCACACGATCCAGAGCGGCGGCCAGGCCCGCAGCTACATCCTGGAACTTCCCGGCAACTACACCAGCAGCCACCCCTACCGGCTGATCTTCGGATTTCACTGGCTGAACGGCACCGCGGTAGACGTCGACTCCGGTGACAACTTCGGGGCCGCCTGGTCCTATTACGGGCTCAGGGCGCAGGCGGGAGACACCACGATCTTCGTCGCGCCACAGGGTATCAGCAACGGCTGGGCCAACTCCAACGGCGCGGACCTCACCTTCGTCCAGAACATGCTCAGCCTGTTCGAGTCGGGCCTGTGCATCGACCCGTCGGAGATCTTTTCCATGGGCTGGAGCTTCGGCGGCGCGATGACGTACGCGGTGGCCTGTGCCATGCCGGCGGTCTTCCGCGCGGTCGCGGTCTACTCCGGCGCTAACCTCAGCGGGTGCAGCCCCGGCACCCAGCCCGTCCCCTACCTCGGGTTCCACGGCGTCAGCGACAACGTCCTGCCCATCGCCAACGGGCGGGCGCTACGCGACACCTTCGTCAGGAACAACGGCTGCACCCCGCAGAGCCCGCCCGAGCCGGCCCCCGGCAGCCTGACGCACATCGTCACCACCTACTCAGGATGCGGCACCGGGCACCCGGTCGTGTGGGCCGCGTTCGACGGAGGCCACACCCCCGATCCAGTGGACGGGTCCCCCAACTCGAACGGCGACACGACCTGGACCAAGACCCTGGCGTGGGCATTCTTCTCGCAGTTCCAGAGCACCATCTCGACTGGGAACACGGTGACGGTGACCAGCCCCGGGAACCAGTCCGGGACGGTGGGCACGGCGGCCAGCGTGCAGGTCCAGGCGTCGGGCTCGGCGTCCGGGCAGGCCCTCACCTACACCGCCACCGGGCTGCCGGCCGGCCTGTCGATCTCCTCCACCGGGCTGATCTCGGGTACCCCGACCGCCGTCGGCTCATCTAGCGTGACCGTCACCGCCAGGGACGGCACCGGCGCCAGTGGCTTGGCCAGCTTCACCTGGACGGTCTCCACCGGTCAAGTCGGCGGGACCTGCCACGTCACCTACACCAAGAACAGCGAATGGCCCGGTGGCTTCACCGCCCAGGTGGTCATTGCCAACACCGGCACGACCGCGATCAACGGATGGTCGCTGACCTTCACCTTCCCCGGCGACCAGCACGTCACCAGCAACTTCAACGGCGGCTTCGCCCAGGCCGGCGAGAACGCGACCCTCACCAACGCCAGCTACAACGCCACCATCACGGCAGGCTCCAGCATCACGGACGGCTTCCAGGGCAGCTGGAACACCAGCGACGCCGCGCCAGCCGCCTTCACCCTCAACGGCGCGACCTGCACCACCTGACCGGGCTCCGCCCGGGCACATGGCGGGTGCCCGCTGCGCTTCCCAGTAGGTCGCGTAGCGGGCACCCTAACCGGTGCCAAAGCCGCCGGCATGCGGGTGAACTATATCGGCCCGAACAACAATAACGGCTACGGCTACATCTGGGTCCTGCGTAAGGCCCGGATCCGCTCCGCAGTCCCCGCTCCCCCGTTGCGGACCGGGATCTCCCCCTGGCTGCCCCGCCACGCCTGCCCCGGGAACAAGAACCCCGTGATCAGCCCCGGGCGTCTTCATCGCGTTCATGTTCATGGCGACCTTCGGCTCAGTGCTCGACTTCCTGTCCATTTACTTCCAGGAAATTCTGGGCTACGACGCCCTGCAGGCCGGCGCCGGCTTCCTCATCCCCACAGCGGTGGTGGCCGGCTCGACAATCGCAGGCCAGCTCGTGACGCGGTTCGGTCTCAGGCGCACGCTGGCCGCAGCCCTCGCCGCCGGTGCGCTCGGTGCCGTCGCACTCGGCCTCGCGATCCCGCCGGGCGGCACGTACGTCGAACTCATCCCGGGCCTCGTGGCGCTTAGCATCGGCGACGAGGTGGTCTTCACCACGATGTTCATTGCCGCCGCCACCGGAATCTCCGACCGGCAACAAGGCATCGCCTCCACCGGCTCAGGCGCGGGCGCAGCTGTCGGCCTCGCCATCCT
>JAICUO010000060.1 GCA_025935815.1 Streptosporangiaceae bacterium | reverse complement strand
GCATCAGCGCCAGGATCGCCACTGCCCGGGGCGGTGCCGACCTAGACGATACCGACTTAGGCAATGCCGATTTAGACCGGGCCGATTTAGACCGGGCCGAGTGAGGTGATTCGCCGGCGAGCTGTCCGCCTGCCGATGCGGAATCGGCCGACCTTAGCCCCCCGGCGAGCCAGTCGGCCGCCGGAGCGGCGGCCAGTAGCAACCCGACCGCGGCGATGGCCAGGGCCGCTCCCGGCCAGACGCCGACCGGGTTCCCGCCGCCGTCGGGGACCACGGTAGACCGGCTCACGGCCAGCGCCGCGGAAAAGCCGGCCACGGCCACCAGCCAGCCAGCGGCGACCAGGCCGGTACGACGGGACAGCGCCAGCGAGACCAGGGCGAGGGCGAGGCCCGCGGTGACCCACAAGGGCGGCAGTCCCGGCCCGCCCGGATGCAGGAGCAGCAGCGATGACGGCCTCAGGGTCGCCGCAGACAGCCCGTCCCGCGTCCGCCCGGCCTCCAGCAGGAACCCCGACGGGCGGGTCAGCAGGCTCAGTGACCACGGGAACAGCACCAGGAATGGCGCGACGACCACGATGGCCGCGTTGACCAGGGAGACTCGCCACGCCCAGCGGCGGGCGGCCAGCAGCACGAGCAGGATGCCGACGACGATCATCCACACGAGCGGGACGAACGCGGCGGTTATCGCGGTCAGCAGCCCAGTGGCCCAGGCCGCCCGCCGCGCGGCCCGCGGCGGGCCGGTCAGCATCCGGGCGGTCGCCTGGGCGAGCGGCGGAAGCAGGATGAACGCGGTCGTGGTGCCCAGCCGCCCGGCGGCCACGGCGCCCATCGCGACCGGCAAGAGCGCGTAGGCGCCCGCTATCCACACCCGGGCGACAGCGGAGGACACCAGGCGGCGGGTGGCCAGGTAGGCCGTCAGGCCGGCCAGCGGGACGCTGCCGAGTAGCAAGACGTCTACGGCGAGCCACGCCTGGCCGCCAAGCACGGTTGCCAGGCCCGCGACGACCGCCACGTAAGGCTGGGCGCTGGCGGCCGAGCCGATCCCGACCGCGTGGAAGCCGGCCAGGTACTCACTCCACAGCGCGGACGCGCCGCCCCAGGCGGGCACGAGCACGCCGCCGCCGAGTGCGCTCGCCCCCAGCAGCCGACGCTCGGCGATGAGCGCGACCAGCAGCAGCACGAGGACGAGCTGGACGCCGTGGTTGGCCATGATGCGGCGGGGAATGGAGCGCGGCTCGATGAACTGGTCATCCTCGTCATCGCCGTCCGCGGAGGCGTGGTGCAGGCCGGCGGCGCCCTGTGGCGACATGACGCTCGCGAGCGACTCGCCCAAGCGACGCAGCGGCCGGCCGGGCGGGATGAAGATCCGCACGGCGGAGTAGCCCTGCCCCCGCCCGGCGGCGCGACGGCGACGTGCCGTCCATAGCCGCAGCGGGTGGCCGAACAGGTCGCCAAGCGCGGTGAGCTGGTCAAGGGCCCGCTCGCCTTGCTTAGTGAGCAGGAAGTAGGCGGCGCGCAGCAGCGTTCCGGCGACGCTCCCGGCGAAGATCGTCAGGAAGGGCAGGAGCGGCAGGTTGACCGCGAGCACGTACAGGGCGTTGCGGCGGTCCAGGCGGCGCGCGGACAGGCCCTCGGGACGGCGGCCCTTCCGCGCGGTCAGCTCGCGGTGGTAGATGACGGCGTCGGTAACAACCTGCACCCGGTAGCCGGCCGAATGCACCCGCCAGCAGAAGTCCACGTCATCGCGGAACATGCGCAAGTGCGTGTCGAACCCGCCCAGTTGCTCCCAGACGTCCCGGCGGACCAGCAGGCCGGCCGAGCCGACCGCGAGGACCCCTCGCTTGTGATCGTGCTGGCCCTGGTCGATCTCGCCGACGTCGATGCCCGTGACGCGGCGGCCGGCGCGGTCGATGGAGACGCCGGCCTCCCGCAGGATCCTCCGGTCACTACCGTCGAGGACCTTGGGGCCGACGACGGCAACCGAACGATCCCGGCTAGCCGCCCGCAGTAGCCGGTCCAGCGTTTCAGGGGCGGGCTCGCAGTCGTCGTGCAGCAGCCAGACCCACTCGACCTGCGGCTGCCCGGAGTCGTCGAGCCGCCGGGCGGGCGCGCGGCGCAGTGCGCCCCAGACGGCCTGGCCGAACCCGGTCGCCCGGTCCATGCCGTATACCGCGTCCTGCCCGATCAGGTCGGCGAGGACCGCGCCGCTGCGGTCCCGGCTACCGGTGTCCACGCCGATGATCCGCCCGACGACGTGCGTCTGCGCGCGCAGCGACTGGACGAGGGCGGGCAGCAGGCGAGCACCGTCGTGGGCGACGATGACCGCGGTGACGGTGTGGCGAGTTTGCGGCGACGTAGGTGGCAACTGGTCCCAGCGCAGGTCGTGGATGAGGGGAGCCCGCAGGGGAGCAGTGTCCCGGTCAGGAACCGTCCCCGTAAGGCACTGTCCCCGCGAGAGCACGGCCGGGGACGGCCCCCCGCCGTCCCCCGATGAAAGGACAGACAGCGTGAACTCTACATCGGGCATGCGATCACCGGGGTGGTGTTACCCGGACGCTAGACAGCCGCGCGCTTGAGGCGACGGCGCTCCCGCTCGGACATGCCGCCCCAGATGCCGAACCGCTCGTCGTTCTCCAGCGCGTAGTCCAGGCACTCGCCCTTGACCTCGCAGCTGCGGCAGACCCGCTTGGCCTCCCGCGTCGAGCCGCCTTTCTCAGGGAAGAAGGCCTCCGGATCCGTCTGCGCGCACAGCGCTCTGTCCTGCCAGCCCTGGTCATCGACATCTTCCGGACGAACGATGACGTGCGCTAGCGGGACGATGACCTCAGACACGCGCATCCTCCCCTCTTGGAGCCCCCGAACACCCCGTCCACGTACCCGCGAGGACGAGAATCACACCAATGAAATTACACCCGCGTGTCTCGCTTCGCGTCAAGCGAGAAAGGTGGTATTGGCCGCATTGATGTCCAAGTTGCGAAGTAAGTCCGGTGGGACTTCTCGGCTCAGCGGCACCCGTCGTGCCGATTACCGTTACTTTGCGTACTCACATGAACACCTTTTGTTTACCAGCTGCCGTCCCGTCATGTGGCCGGTATCGGGGATTCGCCGCGTGCCAAGCGCGGGCCGGATCTCCGACAGCCCCGTCGCCGGGACCACGCCACCGCGGTGCACCTAGTCTGGAACGCATGCGGATAACCGTGCTCGCGGGCGGCGTTGGGGCCGCCCGTTTCCTGCGTGGCCTGGTCGCCGCCGCACCCGACGCCCAGGTCACCGTCATCGGCAACACCGGTGACGACATCACCCTGCATGGCCTGCGCGTCTGCCCGGACCTGGACACCGTCATGTACACCCTCGGCGGCGGGATCAACTCCGAGCAGGGCTGGGGCCGCGCGGACGAGTCGTTCACCATCCGCGACGAGCTGGCCGCCTATGGCGCCGGCCCGGCCTGGTTCACCCTCGGCGACCGTGACTACGCCACCCACATCCTGCGCACGGAGTTGCTCGCCGCGGGCCGTCCGCTGTCAGAGGTCACGCGGCTCCTGTGCGAGCGCTGGCGTCCGGGCGTCCGGCTGCTGCCGATGACCGACGACACGGTGGAGACTCACGTGACACTTAAAGCCGCCGCGGCTCACCCAGCGGAGGGCGCCGGGCCCGTCGTCCACTTCCAGGAGTGGTGGGTGCGCCTGCACGCGGCGGTTCCCGCGGAGGCCATCACGCCCGTCGGGGCGGGGACCGCGACGCCAGCCCCGGGGGTCCTTGACGCTATCGCCGAGGCGGACTTCGTCTTGTTCCCGCCGTCCAACCCGGTCGTCAGCATCGGCCCGATCCTGGCCATCCCCGGCATCCGCGAGGCGACGGAGGCCAAGACGGTCGTCGGCGTCTCCGGAATCATCGGCGGCGCCCCGGTGCGCGGCATGGCGGACGCCTGCCTGGCCACGATCGGGGTGGAGACCTCAGCCACCGCCGTCGCCGCGCATTACGGCCCGCGGCTGCTGTCCGGCTGGCTGGTCGACGACCAGGACAAGGCGGCGGCCGACGACCCCGCGTGCGCCGGGATCGCGGTCCGCGCGATGCCGTTGTACATGCGCGACGTAGACTCCACCGCCGCGATCGCCCGCGCCGCGATCGAGCTGGCCCAGGAGCTCGCGTGATGTCAGATAGTGCTGTGCCCGCCATATCGGTCAGCGGCATTTCCGGGCTGCCGGAGATCAGCGCGGGCGACGACTTGGCCGCGCTCCTCGTGCGGGCAGTATCTGAGCAGGCAGTGTCTGAGCAGGCAGTGTCTGAGCAGGCAGGGCTGCGTGATGGCGACATCCTCGTCATCACCTCGAAAGTCGTCAGCAAGGCCGAGGGGCGGGTGATCCAGGCCACCCGCCAGGAGGCCATCGAGGCGGAGACCGCCCGGGTCGTCGCCCGGCGGGGCGCGACCACCATCGCGCAGACGCGGCACGGGTTCGTGCTGGCGGCCGCCGGGGTCGATGAGTCCAACACGGCGCCGGGCACCGTGGTGCTGCTGCCGGAGGACCCGGACGAGTCCGCCCGGCGGCTGCGCAAGTCGCTCCGTGACCGCGCGGGCGCGTCCGTCGGCGTGATCATCACCGACACGATGGGCCGCCCGTGGCGGGCCGGGCAGACCGATACCGCGATCGGGGCGGCGGGCGTGGTGGTCATGCGGGATCACCGCGGCGAGAAAGACGTCTTCGGCAAGACGCTGGAGGTCACCGTCGCCGCCGTCGCCGATGAGATCGCCGCGGCCGGCGACCTGGTCAAGGGCAAGGCGCTGCAGATCCCGGTCGCGCTCGTGCGCGGGCTGGAGGGCCTGGTCACCGCCGAGGACGGGCCGGGGGCGCGGGCACTGGTCCGCCCGGCCGCCGAGGACATGTTCCGCCTCGGCGCGGCCGACGTGCTGTACGCGCGGCGGACCGTCCGGTCGTTCACCGCCGAGCCGGTTGACCTGGCAGCGGTGCAGCGTGCGATCGCCGCCGCGCTCACCGCGCCAGCGCCGCATCACAGCGAGCCGTGGCGGTTCGTGGTCGTTTCCTCCGCCGAGGCCCGGACGCGGCTGCTGGACGCCATGCTCCGGGCGTGGATGGCGGACCTGCGCGGGGACGGGTTCACCGAGGAGCAGATCGCCAGGCGCACCCGGCGCGGCCTGCCGCTGCGCGACGCCCCGCTGATCGTCGTCCCCTGCCGGGAGGCGTCCGCGGCGCACGCCTACCCCGACGAGCGCCGGTCCCGCGCCGAGGAGGCCATGTTCACCGTCTCGATGGGCGCGGCCGTGCAGAACCTGCTCGTCGCCCTCGCTGTTGAGAACCTGGGCTCGGCGTGGATCTCCTCGGCCCTGTTCTGCCAGGACGTGGCGGCGGCGGCGCTGGACCTCCCCGACGGCTGGCGCCCCATGGGCGCGGTAGCCGTCGGCCATCCTGCTAGCGCTCCCCCGCCCCGTCCGCCCAGGGACCCCGAGGCCTTCACCCTGATTCGTTAGCACGTCCCGCGGCGATTATCGGGAGGCCTCGGCGGACGGATTCGGCGACGCCGTCGCTGGCGGACGCGGCGGCCCGGCGTTCCGCGGACGGGGTGCCGTAGAGCGTTGTCCGCTGGCTTAGGCGCCGGCCGGGGAGCGGGGCGACTATCGCCTCCAGGTCGCTGATCGTCTTGAAGGAGCCGTTAGCGGCGCCGGCCATGCGGCTGATGGTTTCCTCCATGAGGGTGCCGCCCAGGTCGTTGACGCCGCCGCTCAGGACCGTGCGGCACAGGTCGTCGCCGAGCTTGACCCAGGAGCACTGGATCGAGCCGATCGCGCCGTGCAGCAGCAGCCGGGACACGGCGTGGACGGCGCGGTTCTCCCGGCGGGTCACTCCGGGGCGGGCCAGGCCGGCCAGGTAGATCGGGGCGCTGGTGTGGATGAACGGGAGCAGCACGAACTCGGTGAAGCCGCCGGTGCGCTCTTGGATGCCGCGGATCACCCGCAGATGACCGACCCAGTGCTTCGGCGCGTCCACGTGCCCGTACATCATCGTGGCGGTCGTGCGGATGCCGAGCTCATGCGCGGTCGTGATCACCTCGACCCAGTCGGCGGCCGGCAGCTTGCCCTTGGTCAGCACCCAGCGGATGTCGTCGTCGAGGATTTCGGCGGCGGTGCCGGGCAACGACCCTACGCCCGCCTCACGGGCGCGGACCAGCCATTCGCGCAGTGGCAGCCCGGTGCGGGCGACGCCGTTCATGACCTCCATCGGCGAGAACGCGTGGACGTGCATGTCCGGGGTGCGCCGCTTCACCTCGGCGGCGATGTCGAAGTAGGCGGTGCCCGGCAGGTCGGGGTGAATGCCGCCCTGCATGCAGACCTCGGTCGCCCCTGCCGCCCAGGCCTCCTCGGCGCGGTCGCCGATCTGGTCCAGCGAGAGCGTGTAGGCGTCGGCATCGGTGCGGCGCTGCGCGAACGCGCAGAACCGGCAGCCGGTGTAGCAGACGTTGGTGAAGTTGATGTTCCGGGTGACCACGTACGTCACGTCGTCACCGTTGACGTCGCGGCGCAGCCCGTCGGCGATGGCGGCCAGCGCGTCCAGGTCGGCGCCGTCCGCGCCCAGCAGCGAGATCGCCTGCTCGTCGGTCAGCGCGGCGGGGTCCCGCTCGGCCTGCCGCAGCGCGCCGGCCACCTCGCCGGGCCGCGCGGCCGCGGGAGCGCCGGGACCGGGGCGCGGGGCGTCTGCTCGTTGCGCGATCTCTTGCCAGTCTCCGTAGACCTCGGCGAAGTCGTCGCGGCGGTCTCGCGTGCGGCCCGTGGTGTCGATCGTGACATGCAGGTCGACTCGGCCCGACGCCTCGCCCCAGCCGCCGTCGGGCTCCTGCCACGGCAGCCCGCGCGGCATCGCCCCGGCGGCGGCCAGGCCGGTGACCGGGTCGGCGAGCGCGGCGACGTGCGCGGACAGCCGCGGGTCGAGCCACGGCTCGCGCAGGTAAGGCGGGTAGACCGTCAGCCGCTCGCGCAGCGTGAAGCCAGCCTGCGCGGTCGTGCTCGCGAGCTCGTCGATCTGCGGCCATGGGCGCTCCGGGTTCACGTGATCCGGGGTCAGCGGGGACACGCCGCCCCAGTCATCGATCCCGGCCGCGAGGATGAGCTGGTACTGGTCGCCGACGAGGTTCGGCGGAGCCTGAACGCGGGCTCGCGGGCCGAGGACGAGCCTGGTGACGGCGATCGTCGCGGCCAGGTCGTCCAGTTCGGCGTCGGGAGCGTCGCGCATCTTGGTGTCCGGCTTGGCGCGGAAGTTCTGCACGATGACTTCCTGGATGCCGCCGTACTCACGGGAGACCTTGCGGATGGCGAAGATCGCGTCGGCCCGCTCGGCGAGCGTCTCGCCGATGCCGATCAAGATGCCGGTCGTGAACGGCACACCGGAGCGGCCCGCGTCTTCCAGCACGCGCAGCCGGACCGCCGGGTCCTTGTCGGGGCTGCCGAAGTGCGGGCCGCCCTTGCCGGTGAACAGCCGCGCCGCCGTCGTCTCCAGCATCATCCCCATGGACGGGGCGACCGGCTTCAGCCGCTGGAAGTCCTGCCAGGACAAGACGCCGGGATTCAGGTGCGGTAGCAGGCCGGTCTCCTCAAGCACCCGGATCGCCATAGCGCGGACGTAGGACAGCGTGTCGTCATAGCCGTTGGCGTCCAGCCACTCGCGGGCCGCGGTCCAGCGCGCCTCCGGCTGGTCCCCCAGCGTGAACAGCGCCTCCTTGCAGCCGAGCTCGGCGCCGCGGCGGGCGATGTCAAGAACCTCGTCGGGGGTGAGGAACGCGGCCTCCAGGCGACCGGGGACGGTCGCGAACGTGCAGTACGCGCACCGGTCACGGCACAGCCGGGTCAGCGGGATGAACACCTTCCGCGAGTACGTGATGACCCCGGGGCGGCCCGCCGCTTCCAGGCCGGCGTCGCGGGTGCGGCTCGCGTGCGTCAGCAGGGTGCGCAGGTCCTCGCCCCTGGCGTGCAGCAAGACGGTCGCCTCGTCCAGGTCGAGCGCCTTGCCGTCCCGGGCGCGGGCGAGCGCCCGGCGCTTGGCTGAGTCGTTCATCGGGGGGTACGGGGGGGCGTCCCCCCGGGCGGTAGTAGCTTTCCCATCATTCCCAGCAGCAAAGCTCATGAATAACGACCCTACGACACGAGCTCGCGGTCAGAAGTTCCGGTAGTCGCGAACGCTCATGCGGGGACCCCGGCGCTGGGGGCCGCCGCCGTAGCGGAGCGGAGCGGAGCTGCCGGATCCCCCGGTGGCGGTTCCCCGTCCGTCGCCCCGGCTCAGCCCGATCAGCCGGCTCACCCGGTAGCGCTGCCCGTCCCACGGCTTGAGCAGCTCCAGCATGAGGGCGTCGTCAGTGCGGTCCCGGCCGGCCAGCGCGAACCCGACGACGTTGGACAGGTGGTAATCCCCCACGGAGATGGCGTCGGGGTCACCAGCGGCGCGCTGGCGGGCTTCTGCGGAGGTCCATATGCCGATGCCGGGCAACGTCCGCAGCTTGCGGTCAGCCTCGGCGTGGCCGAGGTCCAGCAGGTGCTCGAGGCTATCGGCCACTCGGGCGGCGCCCATGATCGTCAGCGCGCGGACGCCTTCGACGCCGGCCCGGTGCCAGTCCCAGGACGGGATGCGCCGCCAGACGGCGGGCGGAGGGAAGACGCGCATGCCATGCGGCGCCGGGCCGGGGGGCACGGTGCCGTGCTTGCCCAGCAGGATGCGCCAGGCGCGGTGCGCCTCCAGCACCACGACCTTCTGTTCGAGGACCGCCGGGACCAGCGCCTCCATCAGCCGGCCGCTGCGGCCGATGCGCAGGCCCGGATGCCGGCGGGCGGCGTCCCGGATCACCGGGTGATCACCGGGGCTGAACCCGGAAACGTCGTCATCACGCCCCAGGCAGCCGGGCAGCGCGTCGAGCATCCACCCGGCCCCCGGCCCCCAGGCGCTCGCACGGACCCGCGTCTCCTCCGCTGGGGGCGACACGCCGCCGGGAATCACCCGGATCGTGGCCGGGCCGTCAGGGGTGAGCGAGGTGCGCCAGATCGCGCCCGCCTCATCGGCCCGGAACGTCGGATCGCCGCGCCCGCGCCCTTGGACCGACAGCGTCAGCCGCACGTCCACCGTGAACGGCAGCACCCACTCCCGGGATTCCACGATCCCTCATCGTAGGGGGGTGGCCGATATTCGGCAGTGTGTTCGCGGCGACGCGCCGGCTAGGCGTCGGAGGAGAAGCGGATCGAGGTCTGCTCGAGGCGGACACCGGGCCATACGCGGGCACCGTGCATCAGTTCGTTGCCCGGCCCGATGATGGCGTCATCGCCGATGACCACGCCGGCCAGGACCGCGCCGTCGCCGATCCGGGCGCCGCGGCCGACAATGCTGTCCCGGACGACGGCGCCCGCGCCGATCGCGGCCGAGTCGAACACCACGCTGCCGTGCACCACCGCGCCGTTGCCAACGTGCGATCCCACGCCAAGTACCGTCCCGCCGGTCACCCGCCCGTCATCGGCCACGGTCGCCGAGGCGAGCAGCAGCGCCTCCCCGCACTCCCCTGGCATCGCCGGGGAGGGCAGGTGGCCGAGCACCACGTCGCACGAGCCGCGGACGAACGCCTCCGGCGTGCCGACGTCCAGCCAGTAGGTGTCCGAGGCGTAGCCCATCACCACCGCGCCGGCCTCGATGAGGGCCGGGAAGGTCTCGTGCTCGACCGAGACCGGCCGCCCGGCCGGGATCTCGTCGATCACCGAACGGCGGAAGACGTAGCAGCCGGCGTTGATCTTGTTGGTCGGCGGGTTCGGCTTCTTCTCCAGGAACGCCGTCACCCGCCCGGCCGCGTCGGTCGGCACGACCCCGTACCGGGACGGGTCGTCCACCTTGACCAGGTGCAGGGTCACCGCGGCGTCGTGGTCGCGGTGCAGGTCCACCTGCGCGCCCAGGTCGTGTCCGGACAGGATGTCGCCGTTCAGCACGACGACGGGGTCATCGGGGCCGCCGCGCAGTAGCCTGGCAGCGTTGCGTACCCCGCCGCCGGTGCCCAAAGGGGTCGACTCGTACATGTAGTCGATGGACAGCCCGAGGGCGCTGCCGTCCCCGAAGGCCTCGGTGAACATCTCCGCGCGGTACGACGTGGCGAGCACCACGTGCGTGATGCCGGACGCGGCGGCCCGCGCGAGCTGGTGGGCGAGGAACGGCACGCCGGCCGTAGGCAGCAGTGGCTTGGGCGCGGAGAGCGTCAGCGGCCGCAACCGGGTGCCCTTGCCGCCGACCAGCATGATCGCCTCAAGGGGTTCACGTCCCATAAAGCTCCGCCCCTGCGTTAATAAATTTCGGACAGCTACGTATAGTTATCAGTCGCTCTGCCAGCGCGAACGGGGACCTGGCGACGCCCCAGCATACTCACGGCCCTAACACGAGGGGACGGGCTTGCCTGCCTTGATCGCTTCCAGGTCGGAGATCGCCTGGGAGAGGGTACTGACCTTCACGACCTTCAGCCCGGAGGGGATCGCGCCCGCCGTGTCCGGGCAGTTGCCGGCCGGCGTCAGGAAGACGGTCGCGCCGGCGTCGCGGGCGGCCGCCATCTTCTGCTGGATGCCGCCGATAGGCTGCACCTGCCCGGCGGCGGTGATCTCCCCGGTCCCGGCGATGAACTTCCCGCCGGTCAAGTTCATCGGGGTCAGCTTGTCGATGATGCCGAGCGCGAACATCATCCCGGCGCTCGGGCCGCCGATATTCCCGACGGTGATCGTGACCGTGAACGGGAACTTATAGCCCTGCTGTACCTCGACCCCGATGACCGGGCGCCCGTCCACCTCCTTGGTCGCCACCGACAGCGAGGCGGTAGCCCCGCCGCGCGAGACCACCAGGTGCAGCGCGGTGCCCGCCGGATGCCCGGTGATCAGCGAGGTCAGCGTGTCGGCATCGGTCACCGGCGTGCCGTTGACCGACACGATCACATCGCCCGCCTTGAGCACGCCGTAAGCGGGCGTGCCCTTTTGCACGTGGAGGACCGACACCGTCGTCGTGTACCTGATGTGCAGCGCCGACAAGGCGGCCGCGGTCGCTTGCTCCTGCGAGCCGGCCATCTGCGCGGTGTCCTGCTGCTGCGTTTGCTGGGCGCTCTGACCGGGCGGGAAGATCTCGCTGGCCGGGACGACCGCCTCGTGCGGGTCCAGCCACGCCCGCAGCGCCTGGAAGATGTTCACGCCGGTGTTCGGCGGCGGAGCACCCTGATAGCTGACCGTCACCATGTTGAGGTTGCCGGAGGTCGGGTACGTCTGGTGCCCGCTGATCGTGATCAGCGGCTTGCCCGAGGAGTCCTTCCCCAGCGTGTTCAGCGTCGGCCCGGGCATGAGGATGACGTAAGGCACGGACACGAAAACACTCACGGCAACGGCGACCAGAGTCGCTACGCCCGCGATGAGCAACGTGAGGGAACGTCGGGACATGCGTGGAAGATTACGCGCTGCCGACCCACTCGGCGGAGCCGTCGGTGAAGCGCTGGTGCTTCCAGACCGGCACGGCCGCCTTCAGCTCGTCAATCAGCGCGCGGCAGGCCTCGAACGCCTCGGCCCGGTGCCCGCACGCCACCCCGACGACGACCGCCAGGTCACCGATCGCCAGCTCCCCGACCCGGTGCACCGCGGCCAGCGCGATGACCTCATCGTGCTTGGCGATGACCTCCTCGGCGACCCGGCGCAGTTCCGCCTCCGCCGATGGGTGCGCGCTGTAGCCCAGCCCGGTCACGCCCCGGTCTTCGCCGTCTTGCCCAAGGTCGTTGTCCCGGACCACGCCGAGGAACAACGCGATCCCCCCGGCCGCCGGGTCCATGATCGCGGATCGCACCTCATCCACGGACAGCTCGCTGTCGCGGATGGCGATCAGCTTGATTTGGCTCACTCCATAACCGTACCGCGCTGTTCCCTGGCTCTCGCACCGCAGAACCTCTGCGATCCCGCTGCCGACCGCGCTCACGCTGGCGGGGCCGCCGCGCGAGGTGGACAGAAGCCGGTAGTTGCCCCTGATCGTTATGGATGGCTATTTTTGTGATTTCTTCCGCACTTGGCGGACTATGGCGGCCGCGCCGATCGCGGCGGCGGTGCCAGCGGCGGCGGTGATCGCCGCTTCCTTACGGGCGATGCGCCGCCCGGCGACCGCGCGGTGGCCGTCCCGCCCGGCGAGCAGGGTGCGCAGCGCGGCGGCGTTGTCGTGAGCCGGCGACCAGCCCACCGCGCGCAGCGCGGCGCAGTCGACCACCCACGGGTAGACGGCGTAGTGCAGCTCGGCGGCCGGGGCGGGCGTCACGCCGAGGCGGTGCAGGCGCTGGGCGGTGCCGAACGTCAGCCGCGCCGGGAGCTCGATCGACTTCAGCCCGCTGATCTCCTCGACCTCCGTCTGCGGCAGCCAGCCGTCGGCACCGACCGCGAAGTCCCCGCTGACCGCGCCGGTGGCGGCCAGTTCCAGCGCGCTGGCCA
Organism: Streptosporangiaceae bacterium; assembly: GCA_025935815.1. Taxonomy (GTDB): domain Bacteria; phylum Actinomycetota; class Actinomycetes; order Streptosporangiales; family Streptosporangiaceae; genus Trebonia. The sequence goes on along the minus strand of JAICUO010000060.1, from coordinate 6,319 downwards.
GGTCGTCCACGTGGCAAAACTGCCAGCGCGGCTCGCAACCGCGCACCGCCAGCAGTCGCGGCGCCTCAAAGTGCCTGGTCAGTAGCGTGTCCATGGCATCCCCGACGAGCGCCGCGGGTCGCGCCACGCAGACCTCGGTCGATGGGTTAACCCGGCGGGACCGGCGGGCAAGCTGCTCGATCTCTAGCAGGTCCCCGGCCATGCTGCCGTCGGCGGCGGCCAGCAGGGGGGCGTCTTCCGGCAACGGGACCGGGTTGTCGGGCCGTGCCCCGTACACCATGGCGCTGGAGATGAGGACGACGCGCGGGATGCGCTCAGCCGCGGCGACGGTGAGGACCGTCTGCACGCCGCGCAGGTTGAACGCCCGCCTCTCGCGGGGGTCGCGGTCAACGGAAGTGTCCAGGTCGGCGTGTATCACGACGTCCACGCCATCGAGCCGGGACGCGAGCGTCGGGTCCCTGACGTCGGCGAGCCGCCACGTCACCCCGGTCACGTCACCCCGGTGATCGTCGATCGCGACGACCCGGCCGACATTCGGCGAGGCCGCCAGCCGTTGCGTGAGGGTCAGCCCGATGCCGCGCGCCGCGCCGGTGACCGCGACAACGGCCTCCCCCGGCGCGGTGCTACGCTCACGGCGGACGCTGCGCTCATGGCGAACCTGCCGTCTGGCGTTTCTCAAATCGGCTGCTCCCGAATAGCGTGGCGATTATGACCGTTTCTATCGTGCCTGAATACTGCTAGCTGGGGGGACCTCCATGCCTGACCGTCCTCCGTTTGGCTTCGGACCGCCGTCGCGGCCCGGGGACGACGACCCGAAGCCGGGCGGCCCCGGCTCTGGCGGTAACGACCCGCTGGGCGGGATGTTCGGCGGTGCTGGCGGCACGGGGCAGTTCGCGGATGCCCTGCGCCAGTTCGCGGACATGCTGTCCTACACCGGGGGCCCGGTGAACTGGGACCTTGCGAAGAACTTGGCCCGGCACGCCATCGCGGCCCATGGCGACCCCAGCGTGCTGGAGAACGAGCGCGCGGCGGTCACCGACGCGCTTCGGCTGGCCGACTTGTGGCTCGATGACGTCACCACTTTCCCGTCCGGCATCCGGAAGATCCAGGCGTGGTCCAAGTCCGAATGGCTGGAAGCCACGTTCCCAGTCTGGTCCCAGCTATGCGAGCCGATCGCGGTCAAGGGCGTCGACGCCATGGGGACGATGCTGGATCCCTCTCAGCTTGGCGGCGCCCTCGGCGGCCCGGAAGGCGGGCCGGACATTCCCGGACTGCCGCCGGAGATGCGCGAGGCGATGAGCGGCGCGGGCGGGCTCGGCGGGGCACTCGGCGGCCTGGCGGGGATGTTCCGCCAGCTCGGCGGGGCGATGATCGGCGGCCAGACCGGCGCCGCGATCGGCGAGCTGGCCGGGGAGATGGTCAGCTCGACCGACATCGGCGTGCCGCTGGGACCGCAGGGCACGGCGGCGCTGATTCCGTCGGGGGTGGCGGACTTCGGCGGGGGCCTGTCGGTTGACCTCGGCGAGGTACGGCTGTTCCTGGCGCTGCGCGAGGCCGCCCACCAGCGGCTGTTCGGGCACGTTCCGTGGCTGAGGCAGCACCTGCTCGGCGCTATCGAGGCCTATGCCAGCGGGATCACCGTCGACATGAGCAAGCTCCGCGAGGCCATGCCGGACATCGACGTATCCGACCCGGCGGCGCTTCGCGACGCGCTGCAGGGCGAGGCGATGTTCCGGCCGGAGGACACGCCGGCCCAAAAGATCGCCCTCGCCCGGCTGGAGACCGCGCTGGCCCTGGTCGAGGGCTGGGTCGCGACCGTGGTCGCGGCGGCGGCCGGCGACCGGCTCACGCATTCGGCGGCGCTGGCCGAGGCGATCCGGCGGCGGCGCGCGTCCGGCGGCCCGGCCGAGCGGACCTTCGCCACGCTGGTGGGGCTGGAGATGCGGCCACGACTGCTGCGCGAGGCGGCCGACCTGTGGGCGGGGCTGGGCGCGGCCCGCAGCGTTGACGGCCGGGACGCGCTATGGGGCCACCCCGACCTGCTGCCGACCGCCGAGGACCTCGCGGACCCCGAAGCATTCGTGCGCGGCCAGCAAGAGTTTGATATTTCGGACCTAGAGGGCGACGACGGCAAGGACGAGGATTAGCCGCTCGATTAAGCGAGCGTTTTAATTCGGCTAATCAGCGTAACAGCTCGATTGTCGGTACCCGCTGTCACAGTATGTCCATGAGACCGCAATTGAAGGCAGGCCTGCTGCCGCTGTGGCGAGACACCGACACTGTGCAAATCGGCATCGACCCGCGCCGGGCGGCGGCGCTCACCGGGCTCGGCACGGCGGCCGCCGTGCTCTCATTGCTCGACGGATCACGGGATGCCGGCGAGCTTGCGCGAACCGCGCAGGCCTACGGCATCTCCGCCGCCACGACCGACCGCGTCCTCGGGCTGCTGGCCTCAGCGGGGGTGCTGAATGACTTCCCGGCGAGCCTGCACAAATTCCTGCCCGAATACCTGCGCGCCCGGCTCGCACCCGAAATGGCGTGCGCGTCACTCGCCTACGGCGACGGCGACGGCGGCGCGCGGACAATCGCGCGGCGGCGCGCGGCATTCATCCGGGTATACGGAGCCGGCCGGATCGGGGCCTGTGTCGCGACATTCCTGGCGGCTTCCGGGATAGGCCGCGTCACCTGCCTGGACGGCGGCGCGACGGAGCCCGCCGACCTGGCGCCCGCGGGGCTGGCGATCGGCGACATCGGGAGCCGGCGCGGCGACGCGGTGGCGCGGGCGATCGCCCGGATCGCGCCGGAGACCGTCACCGCGGACAACCCGCAACTGGTGCCGGACCTGGCGGTGCTCACCGGACCGGTGACGCCAGACGAAGTCGAGGCGCTGATGCGGGACCGGGTAACGCACCTGGCGGTCCGCGCCGAGGAGGCGATCGGGGTGGTCGGCCCACTGGTTGAGCCGGGCCGTTCGGCCTGCCTGCGCTGTATTAACCTGCACAAGGCCGCACTCGACCCGGCCTGGCCGAAGGTCTTGGCGCAGACCGGCCTGGGCGCTGGCGCGGGGACCGGCGCTGGCGCGGGCGCGGTCCCGGCGGCGTGCGACACGGTGCTGGCGGCCGCCACCGCCGCGCTGGCCAGCGCCCAGGCGCTCGCCGTCATCGACGGGTGCGGCCCGCAGCCCCCGGCCGCCGCGAACGGCACGCTCGAGTTGTTCCTGCCGGAGTGGCAGTGGCGGCGGCGCACCTGGGTACCGGTCTCGACCTGCACCTGCCGGGCTCGGGGAGCTACGCGATAACAATCACGGCGGGCGGCGGGCGCGAGTGGGCGGATCGGGACCGACAATGGAGGTGTGGAAGATGTCCCCCGTAGCACCGTGAGCAGGACAGCGAAACTGGCCGGGCTGCCACTTGGCCTGGCCGGACGGACGGCCGTCGGACTCGGCAAGCGCCTGGGGGGACGGTCAGGCGAGATCATCGCGCAGGAGATCCAGCAGCGGACAGCTGACCAGTTGTTCCGGGTGCTTGGCGAGCTCAAGGGCGGCGCCATGAAGCTCGGCCAGGCGCTGTCCATCTTCGAGGCGGCGCTGCCGCCGGAGCTCGCGGGACCCTACCGGGCGACCCTGACCAAGCTGCAGGAGTCCGCGCCGCCACTCCCGGCGGCCACCGTGCACCGGGTACTCGCGGCCGACCTCGGGCCTGACTGGCGGGCGCGGTTCACCTCATTCGAGGATGACGCGGCCGCCGCCGCGTCCATCGGGCAGGTCCACCGGGCGGTGTGGACCGACGGCCGGCGGGTGGCGGTGAAGATCCAGTATCCGGGCGCGGGCAAGGCGCTCATCAACGACTTCACTCAGCTCAGCCGGCTCGGGCGGCTGTTCGGCCTGCTGATGCCCGGGCTGGAGGTCAAGCCACTGCTCGATGAGCTGCGCGATCGGGTCGCCGAGGAGCTCGACTACGGCATGGAGGCGGCGGCGCAGCGGGGCTTCGCGCGGGCCTACGCGGGCGACCCGGATATCTACGTGCCCGATGTGGTCGCCGAGTCCGAGCACGTCCTGGTCACCGAGTGGATGGATGGCACGCCGCTGTCGAAGGTGATCAGCGGCGGAACGCAAGAGCAGCGAAGCCGGGCTGGCATCCTGCTCACCCGGTTCCTGTTCTCCGGCCCTGCCCGCGCCGGGCTGCTGCACGCCGATCCGCACCCTGGGAATTTCCGGCTGCTCGACGACGGGCGGCTCGGCGTGCTGGACTTCGGTGCGGTGGACCGGCTGCCAGAGGGCCTGCCGCTGATCTTTGGGCGGTTGCTGCGGATCATGCACGACCCGGCCCCGGACATCGTGTCGGTGGAGCGGGAGTTGCGGGCTTACGGATTCTTGCGCCCAGGCATCGCGGTGGACCTGGACGCGCTGCGGGCCTTCCTGGCGCCGCTGGCCGAGCCGTCGGCGGTGGATTCGTTCAAGTTCAGCCGCGAGTGGATGCGCGCCGAGTCCTCGCGGGTCACCGAGGCCAGCTCGGCCAACATCGCCCGCAAGTTCAACGTGCCGCCGTCGTACGTGCTCATCCACCGGGTATCCACGGCGGGCATCGGCGTGCTGTGCCAGCTGGAATGCGAGGGGGCGTTCCGCGCGGAAGTCCTGCGCTGGGTGCCCGGCTACGCGGATGGTGACAGCCCGGAAACGCCTCTGGCCGAGCCAGCCCCCGTAAGCTGACTCGGCCAGTTGAGCGGTGACGATCTGGCGCCGTTACCTGGTCGTGGTTATGGTCACGCCGAGCTCTTGGGCGCGGTCGTTGACCTCGCGCAGCTGACGCTGAGCCCGCCGCTGCAGCCGGCGGAGGTGGCGTACCTCGGAGGCCTGCCGGGCTAGCCGGGATTCGCGGGCTTGTTTGAGACGTTCGGAATGCTGATCGCGAACCAGCATCTCTGACATGTACATGGTGACCTCGTTGTCCGTGTCATAAGTAATCGCATTGTGTGCATGATGTGGCGCATGGTGCATTATGGTGCTGCATTCCGCGCATGGTGCTGCACAGTCTTCCTGTTGCCAGAAAGTGGGCATGGTGCTGCGCATGGTAATTGGTGGTGGTCGCTAGACTGCCCAGCCGGCTGGGGTGCCGGGTCGCCGGAGCGTTATGCCCCGGGGACCCGGCGATGTCAAGCTCACGGCAGCCTCGAGCTAACGGCGGCGTTGATCGTCACGCCGCCTCCTCGCCGACGCCGGGAGCATCCTTGCGGGGACGCCCGCGCGGACGCTTGCGCGGCACGATCACTCCGCGGAGGATCAGTTCGCCTCCCCAGACTCCCCAGGGCTCGCGGCGCTCGAGAGCGCCCTGCAGGCACTCGGTTCGCGCCCGGCAACCCTGGCACAGCGCCTTCGCCGCCTCCACGTCCGCGGGGGCCTCAGCGAAGAACAGTTCCGGGTCCTCCGTGCAGGGCAGGTCCTGGCCAGTCGGCACGCTGATGACGAATCCGCCACCCTGCGCCGGGACCATGGTGATCGTGTCGAACTCTGCCGGCATTGCCTCGAACCCCGTCGCGCCGGTCGCGCTCACGGAGGCATCGGGCCACTGCATCGGTGCCATCCCCTCTCGCTTGCTGGTCCTGTCGTGTGTCCAGTAAGTGGGACCGAGCCGCGAGATAAATCTGGCCGCGGACCCGGTATGCGGGTCCGCGGCCTGAAGGGGATCTTGCCGGCCTAGTTTCTAGGCCTGTTCCCGTTCAGGTTCTGGACCGCTTGCGCCATCGCCATCAACGTTGACGCGGGTCTTCATCTGCACGAATTGCTTCAGGTTGTTAGTCGGGAGCCCATTGGCAGCCGCCAGTGGCCGGACCTTGGCCGCGACGACGCCGTTGATACCCGTGGCGCCAGAGACGCCCAGGGCACCCGCGACATCCGCCGCGCCCGCGGCATAGCCGAGGCTCGACGTCGGGGCATACGTCCGCCCATGACCGATGGCAGGCGGTTCGACCGTCAGCCACGGCACGCGGGCACCCGGAAGCGCGGCATCCCAAGCGGGAGCCGGAACGATGAGTTCGTTTGTCAACACGTGGGACACCTCCTTCCAGAGGGGTAGACATAGCCGCCCACGGACATGACTGAAGACTATGTAAGAAGGCCACAGCAGGGCAACATATTTTTGACCTGCGATTTTGCTAGCCAGCGCTAGGCGGGCTCCGGCGAGCCTCCAGCCGGAGAACCCGCGATGCGGATGAGGCCCTCCTGCACTACTGAGACCACGAGCTCGCCGGACTCCGTGAATACCTGGCCCCAGGCCAGGCCCCGGCCGCCGGCCGCGACGGGCGTTTCCTGCGCGTACAGCAG